>NZ_JBHMIM010000009.1:0-143449 GCF_048060115.1 Micromonospora sp. LOL_023 | reverse complement strand
CGCCTTCGCCGTCTACCGCATCTAACAAACCGTGATCAAATCAGGCATAGAGGAACAACGCCGGGGCCGTGGACCTTTCCCAAGGTCAGCGTCCGCCCACCCGAGCCGACCACCGTCTACTCCGACGGGCCGTGCGGTGCCATCTACCTCGACAAACCCACCGAGATCGAGACCTACGAGGGCATCTGGTCGTCACTCAAGCAGCACTGCCTCACACCGTTAGAATCGACCGAGTTCATCACCCGGATCGCCAAGGAGTTCGACGATGAAGGCTGACGGCGTCTGGCGTAAGTCCACCCGGTCCGACGCCGACGGCAACTGTGTCGAGGTGGCCGGCCACCCGTACCGCGTCGCCGTCCGCGACAGCAAGGACCGCACCGGCCCGGTCCTCACCTTCGACACCGCCGCCTGGCAGCACTTCGTCGACACGGTGAAGACCCCACACTGACCCGCGCCACTCCCGACCAACGACGAAGCCCTGGTCCGCCGGCTGTCACACAGCGGCAGACCAGGGCTTCACACCGCTTAGATCAGCCCGCGAGTACAGCCGGCGAAGGCGAGCAGCCGTAATGAACGGTCAGGCGGAGGCCAGAGCTTCGTGCAGCTCGACCGCAGCAGGCAGGGTGGGCCAGCGGTGGGTCAGGATGCGATCGAGGGTATGCAGCTCAGCGGAGATGCGGGCCGAGCCGGTGTCGCGGGCGGTCGCCACGCAGCGCAGCCCGAGTGCGGCGGCGCGTTCGGGTTCGGGCTCTGCTGTTGCCAGCACCGCGTTGGCGAGTTTGGCGAGCTGGTGGCCGGTGTCGCGGTGCAGGTGCGTCTGTGTTGCCGCGATCTGGCGTTCCAGGATGGCCACAGCGATCTCGGCCTGCCCGCACGCACGGTAGCCGGAGGCGGACTGTTCCTCCAAGGTGGCCAGGTTGTAATGGTGCAGGTAAACCGGCGCGTCCTCGTTGACGTCGTCGGGATGCTCGCGTAGGAGCTCTGCGGCCAGGTCGAGGCGGTCTTGGAAGGCGTCGGCGTCGCGGCACAGCGCCCAGCCGCGGGCTTCCTGCTGCGTGGCCAGAGCGTGCAGCTTGGGGCTGACCGGGCCGGATACCTTACGCGCGGCGGCAGCCAGATCCACGACGCCCACCGGGTCGGCGTCGGCCAGCGCGATGTTGGACTTGCGAATGAGCATGTAGGCAACCATCTGGTAGTCGCCTACGGCTTGAGCCCAGTCGCTGGCCCGATCCGACCACCACATCGCAGCGGAGGTGTCGCCAGCGTCCTGGTGGAGCCAGCCGGCGAACTCGGCGTACTGCGCGAGCAGCCGTAGCGTCGGCTCGGTAGTGCCAGGGCGGGTGTGGCGGCGCAGCTCGTCGAGGACCTGGATCTGCGCCATGACCGGGCCGAGCAGTTGGCAAGGGCCGAGCATCTTGTCGGCGGTGAAATGCTGCTCCAGCAAGGTGTGGAAGTAGTCAAGCACCTGGGGATCGACCCGGCGGGGCGCACGCAGCACCTTCGACAGCCGCTCGGCGGCGTCGACGTCAGCGACGCCGGCAGGCACGACCGCGCGCAGCGCGCCGCTGGCGAGGAGCTTGCCGAGGTCGCGTCGGGACAGGCTCACTCGTACGGTCCTTCCGTCCGGTGTCTGCAGCTGCAAGGTCACGCTATCGCCATCATCGACGTGTAGCCCACCGGTCGGCAGGGTCAACCGACCTGTCGCCCGGACGGTTTCGGCGTCGGGGTTCAGCGAGTGCAGCAGGGCGAGCAGCCCACCCGTGCCAAGGGCGGCGTCAAGGGCGGGCACATACTGCGCGTCGATGAGGTGTTCGCCGCGTTCGACGCGGCTGATGCGGCTGTAGTCGTAGTGCGTGGCCTTGCCGAGTGCCCGGAGCGACAGGCCAGCCTCGGTGCGCAGCTGGCGCAGCGCCATACCGAAAACCTGCCGGACGGCGTCGCCAGCGTCCATCGCCACCACCATCGGGTGCCAAGCGGATTTGTCGCTGCCGATGTTGCCGCAACACCGCAGGTGTTCACAACCCGGCACCCACTGGTGACGCTAAGTATCAGACCGGCGGCGGACACCGCGCCGCCAAGACGCTCTCGCCGTGCTCGCCCGTCTGTTGAGGAGTCCCTGCCGTGGAGACCTTTGAGACCGCCCGCCTAGACCGCTACTTCCACGCCATCATCGCCACGGGCAACCCGGCGGGCACCGACACCCGCTCGCTGGTGATCACGCATCTGCTGGCGGACCGGCCGTCGTTCATCCGCGCGGTCGACCGGATCACGCCGGTGGCTGGGGTGCTGCCCAAACCCAAGAGCGTGCATCGCGCCGCAGCCCGTACGGTGGGCTTGGCCTACTCGGTCGATGAGCTGTCCCGAGACCGGTTCGTCGACCCGGATGCCGCGTGCGTCTATCTGGAACAGCGCGCCGCCGGCCAGGCGGTGGTGCTGCTCGACGTGGGGGGCTACTTCGCTCCGGTGCTGGCCGAGCTGTGCGACCGGTTCTCCGGTCGGATCCTCGGCGTGGTAGAGGACACCGAGAACGGCCATCGCCGCTACCTCGAACTGGGCAAGCCGCCGTGCGCGATCTACTCTGTGGCACGCAGCCCTCTCAAGCAGTCTGAGGACTACCTGGTCGGTCAGTCCATCGTGTTCTCCACCGAGGCGCTGATGCGCTCGCGCGGGGACATTCTCCCCGGTCGGGCCGCGACTGTCGTCGGCTTCGGCAAGCTGGGCTCCAGCATCGCCCGCACCCTGCACGCCAAGGGTGTGCGGGTCACCGTCTACGACGCCGACCCGGTGCGCGCCACGCAAGCCCTCGCGCAAGGCTTCCACGTCGCGGCCAGCCGCCGGGCGGCGCTGGCGACGGCGGGATTAGTCATGTGCGCCACCGGCAACTTGGCGCTGCGTGGCGAGGACTTCACCGGCCTGGCCAACGGCGCCTACCTGGCCTCGGTCACCTCCAGCGAGGATGAACTCGAACTCGACACCCTGACCGGGGTGTACGAGCAAAGCGTGGTAGCCGAGCACGTCACCCGATACACCACCGTCGGGCACTACTTCTACCTCCTCGCCAGCGGGAACGCGGTCAACTTCCTGCATGGCGCCTCGGTCGGAGCGTTCATCTTCCTGGTACAGGCCGAGATCCTGGCCGCTGCCGCTCGGTGCGCCAGCGGCGAGGTCGAGCCTGGCTACCATGAGGTGCCCGAGGCCGACCGGCAGCGCATCGCCGAGATCTGGCTGGCCCACTTCAACCCTCCGGGGGCACACCGATGATCGACGCCGACCACATCGCCGCGACCGTCACCGTCTATCTGGCCCGCCACCCCAACGAGGCCGACCGGCTCGCCGCGCTGACCGCCGCCCTGCGCGAGCCCGGCGACCTGACCTCCCGCGCGACGTTCACCGGGCACGTCACCTGCTCGGCGCTCGTCCTCGACGCGGACCGGCGAGTGCTGCACATCCGCCACAACGCGCTCAACACCTGGCTGCGCCCCGGCGGGCACCTCGAACCCGACGACACCACCCTGGTCGGGGCCGCGCTGCGCGAGGTCGCCGAGGAAACCGGCATCAGCACCGCGGCGCTGACTCTGCTCGACGAGACGCCGATCGACATCGACGTCCACCCGATCCCGGCCAACCCGGCCAAGGGCGAACCCGACCACCAGCACTTCGACCTGCGCTACGCCTTCACCACCACCGCCCGGGACGTGACGCTGCAGGCCGAGGAGGTTCACGACTACGCGTGGCTGCCTGCCACCGAGATCACCCCCGCCGTTCTGGCCGAGCGGATCGCCGCAGTCGCCGCGCCGGCGTAAGCGGAATCTTCTGGGTCGCCAGGGGCGGACACCCACCAAGGCACCTGCAGCGCGGCGACGTACCGTCGACCCGTTCATCCGCCGATCGTCGAACGCTGCCCGGCGTGGCTGCGTGCCGTACCGGCGATTTCGGCCTCGATCAGGTCGGCGGCCCGGTCGGCGCCGCCTGCCGACCGGGCCTGCCGCTTCAGGTCGGCGCTGCGGGCCACCACGGCGGGGTCTGTGGTGAGGGCGAGCAGCGTCCCACGTAGCTCGGCGGCGGTGACGGTGGCCGAGTCGACGACCCGGGCGACACCCAGGCTGGCCAGCTGCTCGGCGTTGGCGAACTGGTCGGCCGCCTGCGGTACGGCGATCATCGGGGTCCCGCAGTAGAGGCCCTCGCTGCTGCCGCCCATGCCGGCGTGGGTGACGAAGGCGTCCGCCTGCTCCAGTACGGCGAGTTGCGGCACCCACGGGTGGACCTCGACGCTGTCCGGGACGGGACCCAGCTCGGCGGGGTCGACGTGGCTGCCGATCTGCAGGACGGTGTGCCAGCCGGGCAGGTCGCCGAATGCGGCGACGCACCGGCGGTAGAACTCGGCCTGCCGAGTGAAGGCGGAGCCGAGGGAGATCAGCAGCACGTTGTCGACGCCGACCGGGCGGACCCAGGTCCCCTGGTCGGAGCGGTCACCGAGGACCGGGCCGACGAAGCTGTAGACGGACCGGTCCACCCGGTCGGCGTTCGGCTGGAGCGCCTCCGGCGGCAGCACGAGGCTGCGCGTCGGCCGGCCTTGGAACGCCATGCTGTCGGTGACCGACGAACCCTCCGAGGCCAGCCACTGCTCGAACCGCCGGTAGTAGTCGGCGCCGCGCGGATCGGCCCGCATCGCCTCGACGACCGACGCCATCTCCTGCTCGTAGCCGTCCCAGGCCACGAACGTCGACGACAGCTGGACGGCCGGGATGCCCCACTGCTCGCCGAGCAGCCGGGCCGGTGCGCCGGCGATGTCGTAGAGGAACAGGTCCGGCCGGTCGTCGGCGTAGGCGGCCCGCAGCTGCGGTGCCATGGCGATGGCGTCGTCGAGGAAGAGCGTGAGCTGCTCGATCGGGTCGTCGGTCCCGGCGCCACCGTCGCTGGGCAGCGTCGTTTCGTACGGTTTCAGCTCGGCGCCGGTGTGCTCGATGACTTCGGCGAAGGCGGGGTCGTTGGCGTAGGTGACCCGGTGACCGCGTTGCACGAGGGTCCGGATGATCTCCAGGCTCGGGTTGACGTGGCCGTGGAACGGGATGCTGACCATGGCGATGTGCGGCTGCGGCACGGGGACCTCCGGAAACTTGGAGACGAGACGTTTCGTCTCGCCAACAGCGAAGCACGCCACCGCAGGCGCGTCAAGACGAGACGTACCGTCTCGCAGTAGGCTGTCGCGGTGACCCCACAGCCCGCCCGGCGCAACGAACAGTCCCGCCGCGCGATCCTCGCCGCCGCCCTGGCGCTGCTGACCGAGCAGGGCTACCCCGCCGTCACCATCGAGGCCATCGCCGCCCGCGCCGGGGTCGGCAAGCAGACCATCTACCGCTGGTGGCGCGGCAAAGGCGCGGTCATCCTGGACGCGCTCACCGACAACCTGCCGGACGCCCTCGCCCTGCCCGACACCGGCGACCTGCAGGCCGACCTGCGTCAGGTGCTCCGGGCCACCGTTGCCGAGTTCGCCGATCCGCGACTGTCCGCCACCACCCGCGCCATCACCATCGAGACACTCACCGACGAAGAGTTGGCCGACCAGGCGCGCGACCGGCTGCTCCGCCCTCAGCTCGACATGGTCCGCGCCCGCCTGGCAGCCGCCCGCGACGCCGGCCAGGTCCGCCCCGATGCTGCCCTGGACCAGGTCGTGGAGCTGCTGTTCGGCCCGCTCTACCACCGTTGGCTGCTACGCACCGGACCACTGACCGACGACTACGCCGACAGCATCGTCGACCTGGTCGTCGCCGCCATCACCCCCGTCGGCAACCGATGAGGAGTACGCAATGATCGAGCCGTACGACACCGGGTTGCTCGATGTCGGGGACGGCCACCAGGTCTACTGGGAGGTCTGCGGCAACCCCGGCGGCGTACCCGCCGCGGTGTTGCACGGCGGGCCGGGCAGCGGCCGCACGCCCCGGCACCGCCGTACGCTTGACCCCGACCGGTTCCGGCTCGTCCTGTTCGACCAGCGCAACTGCGGACGCAGCACCCCGTCGGCCGCCGACCCCGCCACCGATCTGAGTGCCAACATCACCGCCCACCTCGTCGCCGACATCGAACGGCTGCGCACGCATCTAGGCGTCGAGAGCTGGGTCGTCTACGGCGGATCCTGGGGTGCGACGCTCGCCCTGGCGTACGCGCCGACCGACACCGAGCCGCCGATCGAGCCGGTGCTCCTGCGCTACGGCCAGCTGCTCGCCGACCCCGACCCGACGGTACGCCAGCGGGCCGCCGACACGATGGCCCTTACGTAGAGCCCGACCCGGAGCCGACGACTGTTCCCGCCGATCCGTCTGCGTCCCGGCTTGAGTCTCCACCGGCTGGAAGGTGCACGCTGAAGCCATGAACGACCGCACCGAGCTGATCACCATCGGTCAGCTCGCCCGCCGTTCCGGCTCCATACCGGCCGACGCGGCGACGGTCCGTACGATCGGGTCCACCACAGCGCAGGTCAAAGCCCTCGCCCGAGATGGGTGATCCCCACGCGGACACCCCCGGCCTTCACCAGCACAAACTCAAGCGCTGCTCAGCCTATTGCCGGTTTCCGCCGTACCTTGGAACCGGCCGCACAGCACCCGCCGGGTCGGGACCAGCCACCCGTGCACGAGCAGCCGACGACGGCGTAGGTTTACGCTTAGTCCTCACCGCGGTGTCGGCGTCCGGCGAGCCGCGTGGTCTGGACGGGCCCACCGACGGGCCCGGCCACGTATCGACTAGCGCGACAGGCGGGGTGTCTTGGACTGGTTGCTGGCTCCGGCGACAGGCACGGCGGCGGCCGCCCTGCGCACCGAGTTGACTGCTTTCCTGCGCCGTCACGCCCAGGATCTCGAGGATGTCGGCGACGCCGCCCTGGTCGTTTCCGAACTGGTCGGCAACGCGGTCCAGCACGCCGGTGGTCCGGTCTGGGTCAGCCTGGACTGGACACACCCGCAGCCGATGCTCACCGTGCACGACCTCGGCCCATCCTTCGACCTGGAACACCTGGCACTTCCGACCACGGCCAACGAACGCGGCCGGGGACTGTGGCTGGTCTCCCAACTGGCCAAGGACCTCGACGTCGTGACCAAACGAGGAGACGGCAAAAGGGTGCAGGCGGTACTGGCTGTCTCCCGACGCGTCGAAACGTCGTTCGATCCGCTACGCCGCCATCTCAACCCGCTGCCGGCCGCCGACGAGGCGGGACCGTCGGGCTTCGGCCGTGAGGCGTTCCTGCGCGCGCTGGTCGTGGAGATCGCACGTACCGCCGAGGCCACCCAGGGCCCGGCCGTGGTCGAGCAGATGGTCGCCCAGGTCGGCGCGACCGTCGGTGGACAGATGGAAGACGAGTACCGCCGTGCCCGGGATGTGGTCGCCCGGCTGGCCCCGGAGCAGGTCAGCGACTGCTACCTGCGCCTCAAGAGCGCCATCGACGGCGACTTCTACGTCATCTCCGTCACCGCGGACACGATCGTGCTGGGAAACCGGCGCTGCCCGTTCGGTGACACCGTCCGACAGGCACCGGCGTTGTGTCGGATGACCTCCAGCGTCTTCGGCGGCATCGCCGCCCGTAACCACGAGCACGCCGTCGTACTGCTCGACGAACGCATCGCCGTCGGTGACCCGGAATGCCGAGTCACCGTTCTGCTCGGCGACACCGCCCGCAACAACCCCGGCGGCCACCACTACCACGCAGTCCCACAACCCCACCAGCTCAACTTCTAGCCCTTGCGCGGAAGATCGTAGCGGGAGCCCGTGGCCCCTGGCGCGCACGGTGCCGGGCGACCGGCCGACACCGCGGTCGTCGCCGAACGCTGAAGCGGGTGGCGACTCTCCACACCCTGCCCTCAGCGGTCACGCCCGTCCATTCCACCACCGAGAGGTACACCCCCGCCATGACAGCGATACCCGAGCAGCGACCAACCGACCAGGGCCCGACAGGCAGCGGACAGCCTGCCGACGGCGACCTGCGCACCCTGTTCGGCCAGTCCATCGCCGTGTTCGCCGCCCTGTCCGGGCCGGCGCACGTGCTGGAGGCGGCGAACCCGGCATTCTTCGCCACCATCGGCGAGGACCGGGTCCGCACCGGGATCCCCCTCGTCGATGTAATGCCCGAGCTGGCCGGCCAGGGCTTTCTCGACCTGCTGGATCAGGTGTACCGCACCGGTGAGCCCTACACCGGCCACGACGCCCGCATCCTGCTGGGCAGCGGCACCACAGCGCGGGAGGTGTTCTTCGATTTCACCTACGAGCCGCGCCGCGACACGACCGGCGCGGTGACCGGTATCCGGGTGATCGGCGTCGAGACCACCCCGATCAGACACGCCCAGCGGCTGATGATCAAACACCGGGCGCTGCTGGAGCAGATCGCCCGGCAGGCACCCCTGACGGAGGTGCTCGAGGGCATGGCTCGCAGCATCGAGAACCTCTCCCCGCACGGGGTGCTCGTGTCCATCCTGCTTGCCGACCCCGACTGCGCCCACCTGCGGCACGGTGCCGCGCCGAGCCTGCCAGACTTCTACAACCAGGCCATCGACGGGATCGCCACCGGAGACGGTGTCGGCTCCTGTGGCACCGCCGCCCACCGGCGTGAGCCGGTCATCACCACCGACATCACCGCCGACCCGGCCTGGGCGGCGTTCCGTGACCTGGCCGAGGCGGCGCGGCTGGCCTCCTGCTGGTCGATGCCGATCCTGGCCCGCGACGGCCACCTGCTGGGCACCTTTGCCATGTACCACCACACCCCGCGCAAGCCGGAGGACATCGACCTCGCCCTGGCCCGCCTGTTCGCCGACACCGCAGCCCTCGCGATCGAACGCCACCACATCGAACAAGCACAACGCGCCGCCGAGGCCAGCGCCCAGTCCGCGCTGCAGGAACTGGCCAAAACCGTGCGCGCCGAACGCCAACTACGTGCCGAGGCCGAACAGCGCGCCGAAGCCGCAGCGGAACTCAACGCCCGGATGCGCACGGCCGCCGCCGCGCTGGCCGACCGGCCCCACCCTGAACGCTGCGAGCTCGGGGGCACGACCGGATGCCGCGAATCCGCCGAAATCAAGATCGCCGACTCGTGGGGTGATGCGGCGTGGGGTTGTCCCGCCCACGTCGAGGAGGCCATCCTCAACGTCCGGTCGGTGTTCATTGCCAGCGAGGAACTCGGCGGTCTGGCCGCCTACCTCACCCGCCCCGGCCAGCGATGAACATCACCGTCCGCACCGATGACGGCACCGTGTATTTGCACGTCGCCGGCGAACTGGACATGGCCACCGCCGACGACCTGCTCTCGACCGCGCCTACGGTGAAGCCCGCGATGCAGACATCGCCCTGCGACTGGTCGGCTCAACCATGCCGCACCGCCGACGGTGCCGTCCCCCGCCTGGGTGCAGATGGTCGCGGTAGCGCAGCGGCCCGGGATGGCGCTCGACGATGGACAACGCCAGGTCGATGCCGGCGGCGATCCCGGCGCTGGTGGAAACCGGCCCGTCGTGGACGTACAGGACATCTTCCTGCACCCGGGCCCGCCGGTAGCGGTGCCGTATCGCTTCGATGAGCTGCCAGTGGGTGGTGCGCGGCGTCCGTCGAGCAGGCCCGCCCCCACCCAGGGCGGCGGCCCCGTGCAGACCGCGACGACCTGGGCACCGACGTCGTACGCGGGTCGCTGCGCTACCGGTCACAGTAGAGTCAGCCAGTGGCTCGCCGGCGACCGGTGGATACCGCCGCGGACCCGGTACGAGTCCAGCAGGTCGGCGAACCGATGCAGTGGGAAGCCGTACCTCGGTAGCCTTGCCGGATGTTCGCCGACGAGTCGCATCCGCAGCACCGCCTTCACCCGGTCCGCTACCGGTCCGACGAGGAGGACAGTGGCCGGTGGATCGGCTTCCCGCACCGGGCCGGCGACATCGTGATCAGCACCCGGTCCAAGAGCGGCACCACCTGGACGCAGATGATCTGCGCGCTGCTGATATTCCAGGAACCGCAGCTGCCGGCACCGCTGGCCGACCTCTCCCCCTGGCTGGACTGGCTGCTCATCCCGCAAGATAAGGTGTACGGCCGGCTCGCCGCCCAGCCGCACCGCCGGTTCATCAAGACGCACACCCCGCTCGACGGACTACCGCTGCACGCCGACGTCACGTACCTCGTGGTGGCCCGGCACCCGCTCGACATGGCGGTGTCGCTCTATCACCAGGGCGGTAACCTCAACCGGAACCGGATACGTGAACTCACCGGCGGCACCGGGTCCGACAATCGACCACAGCCAAAACCCGAACCCCGGCCACGGCCGAGGCCGGACCTCGGACACTGGCTGCGACAGTGGATCGCCAGCGACGCCGCGCCAGCCAACGCCCTCGACTCACTGCCCGGCGTCGTGCACCACCTTGCCGACGTCTGGACCCGCCGGGCGACGCAACCCAACGTCGTACTGCTGCACTATCAGGACCTGCTCGACGACCTCGCCGGGCAGATGCGTGGGCTCGCCGAGTGGCTGCGGATCGCCGTACCCGATGATCGCTGGCCCGACCTGGTCGAGGCCGCGACGTTCGCGAACATGCGGGCGCGGTCGGCGCGACTCGCACCGGACCCGGCCGGCGTCATGGTCGACAGCCGGGCGTTCTTCCGGTCCGGACGTTCGGGTAGTGGGCGGTCGCTGCTCACCGACGACGAGTACGCCCGCTACCTGAGCCGGGTCGCGCAGCTGGCCGCCCGCCAGCTGCCCGACCCGACCGACGTCGACGACCTGCTCACCTGGCTACATCGGGCTGCCTGACAGCGGCCGTCAGGTCGCCGATCTCGGCCAGCTGGAGAAGCTGTGGCGAACCTCGTCGATCTGCGCTGCCGTCAGGCCGTAGATCTCGCGGAAGACCGAGTCGTCCATCCGGTCCAGCCGCTGCACGGCGTCGGCGAAATCCTCCTCGGTCAGGCCGGAGTCCGCCTGTGCGGCGAGTTCGATCAGCCGGTCGCGGGAGTACCGGGCGAGCGCGGCGGCAGTGACCCACCGGTCTGGTCCGTGAACAGGTCGACATCCTCGGTCGGCCGGTCCACGACACCGTGCGCGATCAGGGCATGTCCGCCGGCCAACGCGAAGCCGTGCCGCGACGCCACGACGAGCGCCAGCCGTGCCACCTCGGCCTGGAACTCCTCCGACGTCACGCGGCGGCGGGCCGGTGGGCGGTGCGCAGTTGTGGGTGCCGGGTCCACCCGCCGGTTCGGCTGCCAGTGCAGACGGTGCGGCAGCTCGACGACCCCGGGGGTGGGGCCGCGCAGCTCGGCGAGATCGGCCGCGACCACCGCGCGACGACCAGGCCGCGCCGGGTACGCAGCCGCCGTCAGTCGTGGTCGGGCAGCCGGTCAGGTGGTGGTCGGCGGGCGCTCGGGCCCCCTGGCCGGGCGGATCGGGCGACTACCTACAGCAATCCGCCGTGATCAGCACCAATGCCCTATTTGAACTGCAATGGTGTCCGGCGGAGTGGCGGGAGTCGACGGTCGCAAGGCATTGACATCGATTGCACATCGCGGCAGGCTTTGCGAAACTCCCTGGGGCAGGTGGTGACCCGGTTGTTTCGAGGTGGTCCCGCGTAACGTCGATCGATGTGGCCCATCGGCGACGGTGGCAATTGCGCCATGTGTCCATTGAGTGATGGTAGAGAATGCGTAGAGCCTCGTACCGGTCGCCTACTTTCGATTGATCGGAGATCTGATGCGCGTCGCCCTCCTCACCACGACTCAGCATGGTCACCTGAACCCGTACGTTCCGGTGGTCAATGCGCTCCAGACTGCGGGAGGTGAGGTTGCGCTGCTGCTGTTGTCCGCCGACGGCGGCGCGCTCGACGAGCGGCGTCGACAGGCACTGGACAAGGCACAGGTCCACGATATCGGGCAGGTCGAGATGGCGCCGTGGAGTGACGATCCGGCGAAGATCGGCCCGATGCTCGAGTCGTCGCCGGTGGCCGGGCAGACAGCCGAGGTGCTGCGTGCGACGGCGCCGGACTTCGTGCTCGTCGATTCGTTGCCGGTCACGGCGGCGGCCATGGTCGGCGCACATACATCCGGTGTGCCGTACGGGATGATCTGGGCCAATCTGGGTGGAGTATGTCCGGCCGGACATCGGCGAGGTCGCTGGCTGTACGACGAACAGGTCGGCAACTATCTGACCAGGCACGAGGTGCCGTGGTCGATGCGTACCCATTCTGCGCGTTCGCCGATTCTCAACCTGATGCCGACGATTCCCGCGCTCGTCGGAGACGACGCGGTCACCGACGACGGGGTGCAGCTGGTCGGATTGCCAGGTGCGACGGGGGCCCGCGGCGACGAGGTCACCTTCCCTGGTCTGGATTGGATCGACCCCGACCGCCCGCTGGTGTACGTCTCCTTCGGCACGATCTTCTACCGGCGGCCGGACCTGCTGCGTACGGTGATCACCGGGGCGGCGGCGACCGGCGCGCAGGTGATCGCGTCGGTCGGGGACCTCGCCGAGGAGCTGGCACTGCCCGACGACGTACTCACCGCCCCGTACCTGCCGCAACGCGAGGTGCTCGAACGCGCCGACGTGTTCATCACCCACGGCGGATACAACTCGGTGGCGGAGTCGATCCGTGCGCAGACCCCGATGCTGGTGATCCCGCTGGCCGTTGACCAGCCCATCCAGGCGTACTTCGTGGACAGCGCGGGCTTCGGCACGGCGTTGGAGCCGGCGGGCGTCACCGAGCAGGCGGTCACTGACGCGGTCACCGATCTGCTCGACCCCGCCCGGGACTACCGGGCCCGGCTGCGCGCGGCGCGGCCGCAGTGCGGCGACTCCGCCGCGCGCACCGCCGAGCTGGTCATCGGCACGATCGAGACGCTTCAACGGGAGGGGCAACGGTGACGATCGAACTGCAGCGGCCGGTGGTCGACCCGATCGTGGTGGACGATCTCGAACGACTCTCGTTCCAGGTGGACCGTCGCGCCTACACCGACGACGACCTGGCAGCGCAGGAGACGACCAGGATCTTCGATCGCTGCTGGTTGTACGTCGGGCACGAGTCGGAGGTGCCCGGGCCGGGCTCGTACGTGGCACGCGACGTCGGCGGGCGCCCAGTGGTGATGACACGCGGCTCCGACGGAGTGGTCCGGGTGTTCGCGAACAGCTGCACCCACCGCGGGGCGCTGATCTGCTCACAGCCGGCCGGGCAGGCCCGGTCGTTCCGGTGTCCGTACCACGACTGGACGTTCTCCACTCAGGGCGACCTGGTCGGGGTGCCGATCCCGGACGGGTACGGGCCCGGTTTCCGCAAGGCGGACTTCGGCCTGGCGCGGCACCGCAGCGACAGCTACCGGGGTTTCGTGTTCGTCACCTTCGATCCGCAGCAACCACGCACCCTGACCGAGTACCTGGCGGGTGCCACGGAGTACCTCGACCTGATCGACGACCAGTCCGAGGTCGGGATGGAGGTGATCCAGGGTGCGCAGCTGCACGGCGCCCGGGCCAACTGGAAGCTGATGATGGAGAACAGCGTCGACATCTACCACTTCCGGGCCCTGCACAAGCGGTACGTCAGCTACATGGAGTCGCTGGGGTCGGTGCCACCGCGACGCCGGGGCGGCTTCGGCCGCGCCCTCGGGCTGGGGCACGGCGCCAACGAGCTGCCACCGGCGGCGGCCCGCCCGCTCGCCTACTGGACGCCGATGTTCGGCGCCGAGGTACGGCCCCGGATCGAGGCGACGGCCGCCCGGTTCGTCGAACGGTTCGGTGCCGAACGCGCCGAACGGATCACCGGCACCAACCGCGCGGTGCTGATCTTCCCCAATTTGATGATCATCGACGCGATCGCGATCACCATCCGCAAGATCGACCCGGTCGGCGCCGGCCAGATGGCGATCACCTCGGTCGCCCTGGCCCCCCGAGACGAGGACCCCGACATCCGGGAACTGCGCAAGAGCCACTACCTGACGTTCCTCGGTCCCGCCGGCTTCGCCACCCCCGACGACATCGAGATCATCGAGTCGTGCCAGCGGGGGTACCTCAACCGCGCGGTCCGCTACTCGGACCTGTCGCGCGGCATGAACAAGGCGGTCCCGGAGACCACCGACGAGCTTCCCGCCCGCGAGTTCTGGCGGCAGTGGGACCGGCTGATGCAAGGGGCGTGACGACGATGATCACCGAGCTGACGGTCGACGACGAGGCCCAGGTGCGGCTGTGGCACCGGGTGAGCCAGTTCCTCTTCCGGGAGGCGCGGCTGCTCGACGAGTGGCGGCTGCGCCAGTGGTACGACGAGATACTGACCGCCGACATCCGCTACTCGGTGCCGGCCACCGACGTGCGGGGCGACACGGCCGACGCGCTCGGGCTCATCGACGACGACGCCGCCCGGCTGCGCCAGCGCATCGAACAGCTACTCAACGGCGAGGTGTGGTGCGAGAACCCCCGGTCGCGGACGAACCGGATGATCACAAACGTGGAGATCCTGGCCGACCGGGGCACCCACCTCGACGTGGCGGCGAACGTCGTCGTGCACCGGTTCGGGCACGGACGCTCCGACGCGTACGTCGGCAAGTACCGGTTCGAACTCGTCGTCGACGGCGGGATGTTCCGGGTCCGCCGCCGGCTCGTCGTGCTCGACCACGAGACGCTGTACGAGCACGGCAAGCTCAGCATCATCCTGTGACCGGCCAGTGACGGCGGCCACCCCGGGCAGCGCCCCACCCGTCGCCGCCTTCGGGCCGCCGGGTCTGCCCCGCGAGGTGTACGTCCTCAGCGTCGTCGGTGGCTGCGTCATGCTGGGCCTGGGACTGGTGCTACCGGTCCTGCCGGTGTACGCGGCGACGTTCGGCGCCGGACCCACCCAGATCGGCGTACTCGTCGCCCTGTTCGCGTTGCTGCGGCTGGCCACCAGCCCGTTCTGCGGCCGGCTCGCGGCCCGGTTCGGGGAACGGCGGATCCTGGTCGCCGGCCTGCTGCTCTGCGCGGTCTCCTCGGCCCTGGCGGCGTTCGCCGGATCGTACGGGCAGCTGCTCGTGTTCCGCGGCCTCGGCGGCGTCGGCTCGGTGCTGTTCTCGGTGTCCGCGCTGGCGACACTGCTGGCGGTCGCCCCCGCCGACCAGCGGGGCCGGGCCAGCGCCGTGTTCGAGGCCGGCTTCCTGCTCGGCGGCATCTGCGGGCCCGCGCTCGGCGGGCTGCTCGCGCTCATCGCCCTGTCCGCGCCGTTCCTGGTGTACGCCGCGCTGCTGCTGGCCGCCACGGTGCTGACCCTGGCGGTGCTGCGGACCGACGCGCGCCACGGCACGGACCCGGGCCGTGCCGCAGTCCGGCTGCCGGTCCTGCTGCGGGACCGGCGCTACCTGGTGGCCTGTACGGCGGCGCTGGCGCAGGGCTGGGTCCTTTTCGGACTACGCAGCGCGCTGGTGCCCACGGTGGTCGTCGCGTGGGGACACGACGTGGCCTGGGTCGGGTGGGCGTTCACCATCTCCGCCGTCGTCCAGGCGTTGCTGATCGTCCCGGCCGGTCAGGTCGTCGACCGGGCCGGGCGGCGCCCCGCCATGATCGCCGGCACCGGGGTGGCCGCGACGGCGATCACCGCCCTGGTGTTCGTGGACACCTACCCCTGGCTCGTCGTCGGGCTCGGTGTGTACGCGGCGGGATCAGCGCTGCTCAACGCCGCGCCGGCCGCGCTGATCGGGGACGTCGTCGCCGGCCGGGCCGGCAGCGGCGTCGCCGTCTTCTCGATGTGCACCGACGTCGGCGCCGTCGTCGGCCCGGTCGTCGTCGGGCTCGTCGCCGAGCAGGCGGGCGCTGCGGCCGCCTTCGGCAGCGGCGCCGCGCTGCTGGTCGTCGCCTTCGTGGCGTCGTGGACGTTGACAACTGTTCGACCGACCGCAAGGAGTTGATCGATGAGTCAGCCAGCTGCCCGGCATGAGCGGGGCGCGGCCATGTTCCAGCAGGTCTTCGGCCGCGAACCGCGCCCCGGCTCCTATCCGGAGTTCCTGCAGATCACCGTCGACCACTTGTTCGGCGAGATCTGGACCCGCCCGCACCTGAGCGTCGAGGAACGCGAACTGGTCGCGTTGACCGCGGTCACGCTGGCGCGCACCGACTGGGAGCTGCGCGGCCACATCGGTGCTGCCCTGCACCTCGGGATGTCGCGGGAGAAAATCGTCGAAGTCATTATTCAGCTCGCCTACTACGGTGGCTGGCCGGTCGCCAACAACGGGCTGCGCGTCGCCCAGGAGGTCTTCGCCGAGCTGGACGGCGTCACCGGGAAGGACCCGGACGATGACCAGTGAACCGTCCGCACTCGACCCGGCCGAGAAGGTCGACCTGTGGCGCCAACGGTTCTTCGAGGCCCAGGCGGCCGCAGAGGAGTTCATCCTGGGAGAACACGGCGAGGAAGGCCTGGCCGCGTGGATCCAGGCAAACTCGCGCATCACCGCGGAACTGCTGCGGGCGCAACGGCCCGCCGGAGTGTCCGCCACCGACCACTTCATGACCCGGCTGCAGCGTCAACTGCTGCTGTACGACTCGGCGGTGACCAGCGATCCCCAGCCGTCCGGCACGGTGCTGCGCAACCCCGACTGCGGCATCCTCCGCTACCGCAGACGGGCCGCGCGCGCCGGCGTCGTGCTGACCTTCTCGTCACCGTGCCCGTACTGCCAGGAACTCAACACGGCGATCGCCGCCCGCTACGTGGAACCGGACGTCACGGTGTCGTGCGACCAGGCCGGCGACGGGTGCACCTGGCGCGCGGAGTCCGCTCACCCGCCGGAAGGCGACGACGCGGCCGGGTCACCGCAGCGGGGCCGGACCGACGGTTGAACCACCGGCAACGCCGTCCGCGCGTCCGTCGGTGACCGGCTGACGTCGAGCGTCATGCCGAGCTGCCGGCCCACCGCCACACACAGGTCGACCGCCGCGGTACGGGTCAGGTCCTGATGCTCGCCCTGGGTGACGCACGCCGACGCCACGTTCCTGTTCCGGAGCCGCAGGTACCACGGGAACAACGAGCCCAGCGCGGGCTCGGTCAGCATCGTGCGCGAATGCACGATCGTCCCCACCAGCAGGTTGCCGAACGGGCGCTGCCCGGCGTTCATGAAACTCTTCAACCGCTCCTGGAAGATCTTCAACACCGCCGGTACGTTGCCCGCGTACACCGGCATGGCGAGCAGCATCGCCTGCGCGCCCTCGGCCAGGTCGACGACCTGCGCGAAGTCGTCGTCGAGTGTGCACCGTCCCACCTCGGGGTCCAGGCAGGTGTCCTCGCCCTCGCACATCGCGATGCGATGGTCGATCAACCGGATCCGCTCGATCCGCGCGTCGCCCACCTCCCGGACGACACCGGTGATCGCCGCCTCGAGCAACGCATCGGTCAGCGACGGCAGACGCTTCTGTGTGCAGGACAACGCGATGATCTTCACCCGAGGGGCCTCCCCTGTCCGCTCAGCGCCACGGTGGACCGGCCACCTGACCATGCGTACGTGGCCGCTCACCGAGACGGCCCTAACCTACCGGGCCGCCCGCCCGCGTGGGTCAGGGCGCAAACCTCGGCCAGGTGGAGAAGCAGTGGCGAATCTCGTTGACCTGTGTCGCGGTCAGCCCATAGATCTCGCGGAAGACGGCGTCGTCCATCCGGTCCAGCCGCTGCATGGCATCGGTGAAGTCCTCCTCGGTCAGACCAGAATCCGCCTGCCGGGCGAGCTCGATCAGCCGATTTCTGGATTGACATCCTCGCCGCCCTAAACGGCGGCGATTCCAGCCACGCCGCGCGTGACACGCGCAGTGTTCTGGCGGGTTACCGTTTCACCGCGCGGTGCCGGGACGGGTCCCGGTCCTACCCGCGCTCCACGGTCGTTGAAGTCCGCCTGCCCGGCGGCCTTGATGTTGATCGCCGCGTTGACATCCCGATCGTGGTGACCGCCGCACGGACAGACCCACGACCGGACGTCCAGCGCCATCCGCTCGTTGATCCGGCCACAGGCCGAGCACATCCGGGTGGACGGGAGCCACCGGTCCACCCGGGCGAACGTACGCCCGGACCTCGCCGCCTTGTACTCCAGCATGCCGACGAACGACGACCATCCCGCGTCGTGTACCGACTTCGCCAGCCGGGTCCGGCCGAGACCGACGACACACAGGTCCTCGACGTACACCGCTTGATTCTCACGGATGATCGTCGTGGACAGCTTGTGCTGCCAGTCCCGCCGGGTGTCGGCCACCCGGGCGTGCGCCCTGGCGACCTTCACGACAGCCTTCCCACGGCGGTTGCTGCCCCGCTGTTTACGCGACAGTGCCTGCTGCAGCCGCTTGAGCCTGCGGGCCACGCGGCGCAGGAACCTGGGTGCGGCCACCTTCGTGCCGTCCGACATGACCGCGGAGTGCGTCAGCCCCAGATCGATCCCCACCTCGGCGTCGGTCGGCGGCAACGGCTCGTCCTTGGCCCGCACGACGAACGAGGCGAAATACCTTCCGGCGGCGTCCCGGATGACCGTCACGGACGACGGGTCCGACGGCAGTATCCGGGACCAGCGGACCGTGACATCGCCGATCTTCGGCAGCCGCAGACGACCGTTGTCCAGGATCCTGAACCGGGAATTGCGGGTGAAACGGATGGCCTGCCGGTTGTCCTTACGCGACCGGAACCTCGGCGGCGCCACCATGCGGCCCTTGCGTCTGCCGGTGATCGAGGCGAAGAAGTTCCGGCACACGGTGTTCGCCGACCGGCACCTGACCCGCATGGAAGCCATCATGCGGGAGGACTTCCCAGTAGGCTTCGAGCCGATTGGCACCGAGGTTCGTCGATGTTATGGGGTGACGGCCTGTGGTGTGACCAAGTTGGGCGTGTCGCTTGTGGAACCGGACGTGATCGGTGAGGTTCTCGGCTGCGGTTCGACGACCGTGGAGCGGTATCAGGAGGAGCTGGAGCCGCTGGTGGACGTGGTGTTGACCCCGCTGTACGAGCGGGTCCGTGACCAGGCCCGCCGGGACGCAGTCCTGGTCGATGGTCTGGTCGCGCCGGTCGGGGAACGCGACGACGTCGACGGGCTGTTCTCCGAGAAGAAGGGCTTCTGTGGGCAGAACGTGCAGGTGGTGGCCAACCTCGCCGGGCGGGTGGTCGATGTGGGTGACCCATGTCCGGGTGGCATGCACGACCGGAGGGCCTTCGACGTGTCCGGGATCGCCGCCCGGTGGGCCGGCCACCACGCCCCCGGCGGGCCCGGGATGATCGGTGACAAGGGGTACCAGGGTGCCGGCATCGTGAGTCCGTACAAGAAGCCTCGGGGTCGGGAGTTGACCGAGGTCCGACGCGCGTGCAACACCGCACTCAACCGGATCCGCGCCGCCGTTGAACGCGCTGTCGCCCACCTGAAGTGTTGGAAGGTCTTCGGTCGGCCGGTCCACCACGCCGTATGCGATCAGCGCGTGTCCGCCTGCTAACGCGAAGCCGTGTCGCTGGGCCACGGCGAGCGCCAGCCGTGCCACCTCGGCCTGGAACTCCTCTGATGTCACGCGGCGGCGGGCTGGTGGGCGCTGCGCAGCTGCGGGTGCCGTTGCTCCCAGGCCTGTCTGACGCCACGTGGAACCCACAGGTCCGGCCAGAGCCGGACCAGCGTCGGGCCGTGCAGCCAGGTGACCAGCTCGACCGGGGTGACCGCCTCGACCAGGACGGTTTCGTACATCCACCGCAGCAGTGCGGGGTTGTCGAGATTGACCCGGCGGTCGGGCTGCCAGTGCAGCCGATGCGGCAACTCGACGACGCCACTGACTGGTCCGCGCAGCTGCGCGAGGTCAGCAACGACTGCCGCGCGACGACCCGGCCGAGCCAGGTACGGCACGATGCCACCCTCGGCTTCGCTGCGTCTCACGTCATCCAGGGTAGCGGGCGATCCCGCCGCGAGCTGGCCCTACGGTGTCGACGCGGCGGGCCTGAGCCGGTTGTCGGCTACGCCGAAACCGACAACCGGCCGGTCTGGTCGAGCAGCAGCCCACGGCCGCCACGCGTCAGCTCGTACAGGCGGCGGCCGCCGGTCAGCGCTACGTCGCGCAGCCGCCGGCCGAGCAGGTCGTGGGCTGAGCCGCCACCGCCGTCGCCGTCCTCGCCGCCGACGTCGTAGCGGATCCCGATGGCGGTGACCTTCTCGATCAGGCGACGGTTGACCTCCTCGATGTCCATCAGCTCGGCGAACAGCCGGCGCACCGCCTGCGGGCCCGGCTCGGTGGACAGCAGCTCCATCTGCGCCCGGGTGTTGTCCAGCACGGCGGCCGCCACCGGGTGCCGTTCGGTGTGGTAGCTGTCGAGCAGCCCGCCGGGTGCCCAGCCGGTGACCTCGGCCGCGAGTTTCCAGCCGAGGTTGACCGCGCCCTGGCCGCCGAGGTTGAGGCCCTGGCCGCCGAGTGGCGGATGGATGTGCGCGGCGTCGCCGGCCAGCAGGACCCGGCCGACCCGGTAGCGCTGCGCCAGCCGGGTGGCGTCACCGAACCGGGACAGCCAGCGCGGTGAGTGCACGCCGAAGTCGGTTCCGGCGGTCACCCGCAGTTGCCGGGCGAACTCCTCGATGGTCGGTGCGACGCTACGGTCGGCGGCCACCCCTGCGGCGGGCACCACCAGCCGGTACACGCCGTCGCCCAGCGGCGCGGCCCCGAACCGCTTCTCGGTGACGCGGACCTCGGCGACCACGGCGGCGACGGTCTCCGGCGCTACGGCCACCGTCATCTCGCCCAGCAGGGTGTCGACCCGGGTCGGTTCGCCGGGAAAGGCGACGCCGAGCAGGTTGCGCACCGTGCTGCGGCCGCCGTCGCAGCCGACCAGGTAGCGCGAACGCAGCCGCGTCCCGTCGGCCAGTTCCGCGGTCACCTGACCGTCGTCCTGGCGCAGGCCGACCAGTTCGCAGCCGCGCCGGATCTCGGCACCGAGTTCGGTGGCGCGTTCGGTCAGCAGGCGGTCGGTGACGGGTTGCGGGATGGCGAGCACGTACCCGTGCGCGGTGTCCAGCCGGTCCGACGCGGGTTTGTCGATGCCGGCGAAGCCGCCGAACGGATACCGCTGGCCGTACGCGAGGAACCGGTCCAGCAGGCCCCGCTGGTCCATGATCTCGATGCTGCGCACATGCAGGCCGCCCGCGCGGACGTGGCTGGTCGGCTCCGTGTCCTTTTCCACGACGAGTACGGACACGCCGTGCAGCCGTAACTCGCTGGCCAGCATCACACCGGTCGGCCCACCGCCGGCAATGATGACGTCGAAAATTCGGTTCCCCCATTTCTGCGATCAGCCATCCGGGCAGCGTCGATCAGCGGACACACGTACGTGAATCCGCGCGTTTTCGCAGCTGATGGCTTCGGTCGCACATTCTGCGCCGCGACCCGGGTCTTGCCGCAAGGCCCCCTATGCGATATATGTTGAATACGGCGAGGAACGGTGTTCTCAGTCAGGTCGAGATCCGGTGGCGATCCTCGTCAGATACAGCGCCACCAGCCAGACGGCGGTCACCGGCAGGGCGATCGGTAGGAGCAGCGGCAGCCACCAGCCGACCAGGTCGGCCGCGACCGGCACCACCAGACAGATCGCCAGCACCACCGTCGTGGACGCCGGCCGGACGTAGGACGTGACCAGCGGGATCACGACGAAGACAAGCGCCGCGCAGACGACAGCCGCGACACCCCAGAAAGTCTGTCGCGTCGCCGCAGCGGTGGACGCCGCGCTGACCCATGCCAGGGCGGGTATCGCCACCACCGCGACGGCCAGCCACAACGTATGCCGGGCGACGCGGGCAACCGTGGTCGCGTCGGCCCGCCGACTGATCAGCACCGACGCGACCGCCACGACGGCAACGCAGCCGAGGGCCGCGAGCACCAGCGCGGGAAGGACCTTGCCGGTGCCGTCGGGGCACTGCAGCTCGCCGCCAAGCGACACGTCCCCACCGGCCGGGCGGCACCCGATCCGCAGCGCGGACAGCAACAGCAGTCCGACGCCGCCGGTAACGGCGCCGACCAGGACTGCGGCGACCCCGGTCGCGACGTACCAGACGGGCAACTGCTCCACACCGGACCGGAGCCGAGGCCGAGGGTGCGACATCCTGGTATTCTCCCAGTCCCGGTCCGCTCAGGTGCCGGTCTGCCGGAGGTCGACTATGGTCGGCCGTCGAGGAACATCCGCAGCCGGGTCAGGGTCTGCTTGTCGTCGCCGGGCACGTGCCCGTTGACCGCACGGCACACCCAGCCCAGGCGCAGCGCCACCCGGGTCGCGGCCACCAGGTCGCCGGTGAACCGTTCGGCGTACGGCGCCAGGTAGGCGTCCCGCAACGGCGCGGTGTCGACCGAGTCCCGTACGTCGGCGAGCCCCCAGGCCAGCCCACCTTCGAGGGTGACCGACAGGGTGAGGAACGGGTGCGACACGCAGGCGTCGCCCCAGTCCATGATGAGGTGGCGGCCGTCGCGGACGAAGACCTGCGCGTCGTGCAGGTCGTCGTGCTGCAGCAGCTCCGGCAGGCCGTACTGCGCGAGCTCGGCGCACAGGTCGGCCACCATCGGTGCCGCGTCGCGGAAGCGTCGCTCGGCGCCGACGGCGTCGATGATCCGTTCGTACGCCTGCGGCAGGGTGGCCAGCCGCCGGTCGGGCACGCCGAGGGTGAGCAGGTCGTCGACGTCGTCGGCCAGGTCGAGCTGCACCGCGGCGAGCCGGCCGTCGATCCAGTCCCGCACCCAGGCCAACCACTGCGGATCCCGCCACCGTCTGTCGTCTACAGCCGGTGATGCTAGTCAGCCGTCGACGCCGGCCGACACTCGTTCTAGCCGGCCGGGCCAGCCGGCAATGTGGGATCAGTCGTGGTCGGGGGCTCCGGTCAGGTGATGGTCGGCGGCGCACAGGGCCTCGGTGACCAGGCGGCGGACGTGGCCGCCGCGTGCCCGGTAGAGCACCCGGCGGCCGTCACGGCGGCTGGCGACCAGGCCGGCGAGCAGCAGTTTCGCCAGGTGCTGCGACACGGCGGGGCGGGCGGCGCCGACCGCCGCCGCGAGGGTGCCGACGTCGTGTTCGCCGTCGCGCAGCTGCCACAGCAGGCGTAGCCGGGTCGGGTCGGCCAGCATCTTCAACGCGGTCACCGCCGTGTCGACCTGCGCGCCGGTCGGTTGCTGCTGCCCATCCGTGGCACCTGCAGCGTTGTCGCGTGCGTACATGAGCACGTATTCTGCCATCGCCATGGACCACGACCACCACCGTCACGACCACCACCCGCACGGTCACCGGCATCCGGTGCGGCGGGCCTGGTGGCGACGGGCGCTGCACCGGCTCACCCCGCACACCCACGACACCGCCGCCAAGGTCGACGACTCCCTCGAAGCGTCCCGCGACGGACTCCGCGCCCTGTGGATCTCCCTGGCGGTCCTCGCCGCCACCGCCGCCGCCCAGGCCGTCATCGTCGCCGCCTCCGGCTCGGTGGCGCTGCTCGGCGACACCCTGCACAACGTCACCGACGCGCTCACCGCCGTACCGCTGGCCATCGCGTTCCTGATCGGCCGGCGCGCCGCCACCCGCGCCTACACGTACGGATTCGGCCGCGCCGAGGACCTCGCCGGCATCGTCATCGTGGTCGTCATCGCCGGCTCGGCGATCGCCGCAGGCTGGACCGCCGTCGACCGGCTGATCCACCCGACGTCGATGACCCACGTGCCGTGGGTGGCCGCCGCCGGCGTCGTCGGCTTCGCCGGCAACGAGATCGTCGCCCGCTACCGGATCCGCGTCGGCCGACGCATCGGCTCGGCCGCGCTGGTCGCCGACGGGCTGCACGCCCGTACCGACGGATTCACCTCACTGGCCGTCGTCGCCGCCGCCGGGGGCGCGGCGGCCGGCTGGCAGTGGGCCGACCCGCTGGTCGGCCTCGCCATCACCGTCGCGATCGGGTACGTGCTACGCGACGCCGCCCGCGAGGTGTACCGGCGGCTGATGGACGCCGTCGACCCGGCCCTGGTCGACACCGCCGAAACGACCCTGCGCGCGGTGCCCGGCGTCCGCGACGTGACAGCGGTACGGCTGCGCTGGATCGGCCACCGGCTGCACGCCGAAGCCGACCTCGTAGTCGACGCCGACCTGAGTCTGCTCGCCGCGCACGAGGTGGCCGCCGACGCCGAACACCAGCTCACCCACGCCGTACCGAGGCTGGTGTCGGCGACCGTGCACACCGACCCGGCCGGGCACGCCGGCGCGCACCACCACGTGACCCTGTCGCACCGCCGCCGGGCAGCACCGACGGCACCACGGTAGCCGTCCAGCTACCGGGAGCCGCAGCCAGCGGACATCAGCGGTGCCGGCACCAGTACGTCGGGCGGGCGCCGGGCAGGAGCGGATCAGTCCATCAGGTCGAACCGGCGGGTCCAGCCGACCAGGTCGGCGACGGTCGTGTTGCCGCCACACAGCACCAGGCCGATCCGAGCGTCCGGGCCGACCTGACCGACGACCCGGCCGGCCGCCGGCAGCAGACACCCGGCGGCCGGCTCCGCCCACACCTTGGCGTACTCGGCCAGCTCCAGGCTGCCGCGCACCGCCTCGGCGTCCGAGACCACCAGCACGTCGGTGACCAGCTGCGACACGTGATCGAGCGTCAACTGGGACACCGTCGGCGCGCTCAGCGTGGACACGATCGACGACAACTCCACCGGCACCGGGCCACCCGCCCGGCGGGCCTGCGTCATCGCCGACGCGCCGTCGGTCTCCACCCCCCAGATCCGGGTACGCGGCGAACGGGCGTGCAGCGCGGCCGCCACCCCGGAGATCAACGCGCCGCCGCCGATGCTGACCAGCACATCCGTCGGCGCCGTCGCCTCGTCGGCGAAGGCGTCGTCGGCGAACTCCAGACCGACGGTGCCCTGCCCGGCGACCACGACCGGGTCGTCGAACGGGTGCACCAGGGTCAACCCGTCCGCCTGCAGGCTCGCCATCAACCCGAACGCGGCCGACATGCCGTCGACCAGGTGCAGCGTCGCGCCGGCGGCGGTACAGATCTCCGCAGCCCGGGCCGGCGCGGTCCGCGGCATCACCACGGTCGCCTTCACATCCAGGGCCTGCGCCATCACCGCGACCGCGATGCCGTGGTTGCCACCGCTGACCGCCACCACACCGGCGGCCCGTTGCGCGTCGTCGAGGGTCAGCAGCTTCGCCGTCGCGCCGCGGGCCTTGAACGACCCGGTCCGCTGCAGCAGCTCCAGCTTCACGGTCACCGGCACGCCGAGCAGCCCGGCCAGGCCGGGACTCGACACCGTCGGGGTCCGCACCACGTGGCCGGCGATCCGCCGCGCCGCCGCCTCGATCTGCGCAACGTCAACGATCATCCTGCTCTCCCCCGCAGCCGCCGGCCCGCAACGCCCAGTATGCCTGGCTGGAGCACCGGTCACCCGTGCCGGGCCACCTGGCTCAGCGCCAACGCGGCGGCGATGTCCAGCCGATCAGCCCGACGTGGTCCTTCAGCCGGAACCGGTCGTGGCTGCGGCGACCAGGTCGGTCACGGTCAGCACCCGCAGCTGGTGGTCGGCGGTGACCACAGCGACAGCGTCGCCGCCGATCGCCACCTGGTCCACCCGGCTGGTCTGCAGGTCGGCGCCGACGTCGACCGCGCCGGTACGCCGGCCGGTCGCCGCGTCCCAGACCGACAGCTGCGGCACGGCGACGCTGGCGGCCAGATCGACGCGCATCCCCACCACCGCCGCCCGGCCGCCAGCCACCGCCGCCACCGAACCGTTGTCGTCGGCCGGCACCACCTCGGCGCCGGTGAAGTCCAGCACGGCGAAGTCGTCGAGCTTGTCGAAACTCTGGTCACCGAAGAGCAACCCGCCCGCAACGGCGTACCAGTTCTCGTCGTCGCTGAATTCACTCGGCCGCGACCACGCCTGCGACCCGTCGGCGGTGCGCACCGCGATCGTCCGGTAGGTGTTGCCGTCGACCGCCACGCACACCAACTGCGGCCCGCACGGTTTGACCAGAGCGATGTCGTCGGTGCCGGCCAGCGGCAGCTCCCACTTCTTGGCGAAGCCGTCAACGGCGTACGCGGCCAGCACGTCCCGGCCCGGGGATGCCTCATCGGACAGCCGGCCGATGGCCAGTCCGTCGTAGACGGTCCAGCGGTTGTGGTCCAGCGGCAGCGCGCCGTCGCCGACCGGCCTGCCGGTGCCGGCATCCAGCAGCACACCCCGGCCGCTGCTCTCGTTCAGCTCGACGATCCGGTCAGCAGCGGCGTGCCGGTTGTCGCGCAACGTATGCTCGGCGGCGGGCAGCGCACCGGCCCCGGCGGGGGCGGTCCCGTCCGGGCTCCACGCGGTCACCGCCCGGATCCGCTCGGCGTCGATGATCAGCAGGTCGCCGTCGGGCGCCTCGCGTCGCCACCGCTGCTCCCCGGTGGTCAGGTCGATCCGGGCGACCGCGTTGTCGAAGATGCCGTCCTTGATCTCGACGATGACATCGGTGCCGAGGTAGACGACATCGGTGTAGGTCTGCCAACTGCGTTTCCACTTGACGGCGCCGTCGGCGGGGTCGAGGGCGAGCCGCATGTCGTCGCCGTCGTCGGTGGCCGAGTCGGCGGCGTCGACGACCAGCAGGTCGCCGACGGCCGTGAACGCCACTTCGGTCGGCTCGACCTCCACGGTGGTGGCCCACACCGGGCTGCCGCCGCCGACCGGCAGCGCGGTCACCGTGGTGGCGCCGATGCTGACCGCCGCGTACACGGCCAGATCACCGACGACGGTCACCGCCGAGGCGAGAGTCCCGGCCGGCAGCGGTACGTGATGCACCTCGGTCAGCCCGCCGTCGGCGTCGTCAGTGCCGTCGGCATCCTCGCCGCCGCCGGTGAAGCTGCCGAACAGGTTGGGACCGTCCGGCCCGTCGTCGCCGCTGAGCCGGTTCAGTAGCCGGCCGTTGGTCAGCCCGACCGCACCGACCAGGGCCAGCACCACGGCGGCGGCGACCGCCGCGACCACCCGCCCGGCCCGCCCTCGCCGCTGCGGCTCAGCCGCCGATCCGGACTCCGGCGCAGGCGCGGAGCCCGGCCACGACGTGGGCTGCGGGGCACCCGCCGGAGTTCGGATCGGCGTAGCCGGCTGCGGAACAGCCCCGCCCGTCGCCGGTGTGGCCACGTACGCCCCGGCGGCCCGCAGCGGGGTCGCGGTCGTCGGCGCCGCCGCCGACCCGGCCGGGTCGTGATGCAGCGCCCCGTACGCCACCGGCAGCTCCGGCTGCTCCGGCACCTGCGGGGCGACCCCGAGCCGGGCGTGCAGCCGGCTGGCGACCAGCGGCGTCCGGCTGGCCCCGCCGACCAGCAGCAGCCCGGCGAGCCCGGCCGGGTCCACCCCGGCCAGTTGCAGCACCCGGCGGGTCTCGTCGACGGCCCGGTCGACCAGCGGGCCGGCGATCCGGTCGAGCTCCTCGCGGGTCAGATGCATAGGGTCGTCACGACCGGGCACTGTCACCGGCGCCGACGCGGCCCGCGACAGCATCTCCTTCGCCGCCCGTACCTCCGCCCAGAAGGCGTGCCGGTCGCGGCGGTCGGCGGCGGTCACCGGCCGGTCCAGCCGGGCCCACAGCTGCGGATCCCGCATCGCGATCAGCTGGCCGAGGTGGGCGATGAGCGCGTTGTCGACGTCGAGGCCGCCGAGGTCGTCCAGCCCGCCGGTGGCCAGCACCCGCAGCCCGGCCGCCGTCACCGGCCCGCTGCCCGACGCGGACTCGTGGCGTACCACGGCGACGTCGAGGGTGCCGCCGCCGAAGTCGAACACCGCGAGCGCGCCACCGGGTGGGATCTGCCGGCCCAGCACCCGTACGCAGTAGGCGGCGGCGGCGATCGGTTCGTCGAGCAGCCGCACCGGGCCGAGGCCGGCGGCCTGCGCGGCGGCCCGCAGCAGGTCCCGCCGTGGGGTGCCCCAGTCGGCGGGGCAGGTCAGCACCGTCGCCCCGTGCGGATGCGCCCCGGCCATCGTCGCTTCGCCGGCGACCCGACGCAGACCGGCGGCCAGCAGCTCGACCACCGGCAACTCGCGATCGCCCAGCAGCACCGATCCGTCGTCGATGTGCCGCTTCGGGTGCGGCTCGAATCGGTGCGGCTCGCCGGCGGCGAGCCGCTGCGCGTCCCGTCCGGTGTAGAGCGCGCCGATGCCGTCGGCGAAGACCCCGGAGGCCAGCAGCGGCGTGCCGTCGAACAGCAGCGGCCGGGGCGGCTCGTCGCCGCGACGCACCATGGCGACGGTGTGGGTGGTGCCCAGATCTACGGCGAGCCGTACCGGTCCGTTCACGGTGTGTGTCGTCCTTCCCGGATGTGGCGCCGGCGCGATCGGCGTCCGCCGTCGGCGGGCATGCTATCTGTCGGCCGCCACGGCCGTATCGGCACCGAGCTGCTTCAACACCCGGGTACGCAGCGTGTCGTACTGCTCGCGGCAGCGCAGCGGCGGCCCGGCCGGGCGGGCGACCATCTCACCGGCGGTGATCTGCTCGTGCGGGCCGAACTGGTCCCGGGTCAGGTCGACCTCGACCACGCCGAGCCGGTTCCACCAGTGGTAGCCGGTGCGTTGCCCGTCGACGTGCACCTCACCGAGTAGCAGGTCTCCGCCGAACAGGTCGTGCAGCACCAGGGCGGTGACGCCGCACTGCCCGCGCGCCGGGTTGCCGGTGTGCCAGTCGGCCAGGTCGGCGGGATCGCAGGTGTCTGCGGCCCAGGCGGATCGGATGACGCGTTCGACGTGGGTGAGGGTCCAGGCGCGGGGGAACATGGCGGCAGATCCTGCCACAGTGGTCCGACATCGCGTTCGGTTGCGGCGTACCGGGTGTCGCCGGCTGCTCGCCACCGGCGAGACGGCACCCGGACTGGCCGCGACAGCCGGGGGCCGCCACCGTCTGCGGTAACGGCTAGTAAGCTGCCCGGTCGTGACCGACGACAGTCTGCGGGTGATGTCCGGGCCGGCCAGCGCGGAGCAGTCCGCGTTGGCGACCGCCTGCCTGGCCGCCGGTGACGGGCGGCTGCGCCACGGCGCGGCGTTGAAGTTCTTCTGGGGTCCGATGGACTGCGGCAAGTCGACACTGGCGCTGCAGATGGACCACAACCATGCCCGGCAGGGCCGCCGTGGCCTGGTGCTCACCCGCAACGACCGGTCGATGGGGCCGCAGGTGACGACCCGGATCGGGCTGGCCCACTCGGCGATCGAGGTCACCGACGACCTGGACCTGGTGGCGCTGGTGCGCGGCCGCTGGGCCGACGGCACCCGGGTCGACTACCTGATCTGCGACGAAGCCTGTTTCTACACCGTCGCCCAGGTGGAGCAGATGGCCGACCTCGTCGACGGCTACGACGTCGACGTGTTCGCGTTCGGCCTGGCCAGTGACTTCCGGTCGGTGCTGTTCCCGGCCGCGCAGCGACTGTTCGAACTCTCCGACGAGGTGTGCCGCATCCAGGTCGAGGTGCTGTGCTGGTGCGGACGGCAGGGTCTGCTCAACGCACGGGTCGTCGACGGTGTGGTGGCCCGCCACGGCGAGCAGGTCGTCATCGGGGATACGGCCGATCACGCCGACGTGCGCTACCAGGTGCTGTGCCGCCGGCACCACCGCACCGGCGACCTCGGCGCCACCTCGTAACCCGGCGCCTCGTTCGGGTGCGGCCACTGGTGTGCGGTCAGCCGACACCGAGACGGGCCAGCAGGTCGGCTTCCCGCTCGGGGTCGAGCCCGACCGGTGGCCGGTCGGGGCGTCGCGGCGACTGCAGGTCGAAGCCGCGCAGCCAGGCCCAGGTGTCGGCGACCGTCTCGGTCACCGGCCGGCACCGCAGCCCGGCCGCGATGACCCGGGACACGTCGCCGCGGTGCAGGAAGTCGTGCAGCTCACCCGGCGGCAGCCAGATCGGCAGCTCGGTCCAGGGTGCGAGGCCGGCGTCGGCGATCACCGCCGGGTCGGTCCACCGTAGCCGGGCAGCCGATCCGGTCACCCTTACGCAGGTCTCGAGTAGCTCACCCATCGTGGTGTGGCCGGATGAACTAACCACGTTGTACGGTCCGGACAGCCCGGCGGCGGCGGTGTCCAGCACCCAGGCGGCCAGGTCCCGGGCGTCGACGTACTGCAATGGCAGGTCAGGTGGGCCGGGGGCGAGCACCTGGCCGCCTCGGGCGATACGGGTCAGCCACCACGGCAACCGGCCGATGTCCTCGTACGGGCCGAGGATCAACCCGGCGCGGGCCAGCAGCGCCCGGTCACCGAACGCGTCGACCGCGGCCAGCTCGCCGCCGCGTTTGGCGCGGGCGTAGTCGACGTCGGCGCCGTCGTCGGCGGACGCGTCGACCAACTCAGCGTGCTCGTCCGCGCCGGCGGGCGGCGCGAACACGTACACCGACCGGCTCGACACGTAGGTGAAGTGCCGGACCCGCCCGCGCAGCAGCCGGGCCGCGTCGCGGACCACCGACGGCGCGCCCGACCAGGTGTCGACGGCCAGGTCCCAGTCACCGGTACGCAGCCCGGCGAGTCCGTCGGCGGCGGTCCGGTCCCCGACGATCACCTGCGCGCCGGCCGGTGGCGGCCGGTGCCCCCGGTGCGCCACGGTGACCGCCCAACCGCGAGTCAGTGCTTCCTCGACGACGCACCGGCCGACGAATCCCGTACCGCCCAGCATCAGCAACCGCATACCGGCCACTGTGCCGCCCGGCGCGGTCGGGCGGAAGGCCGTCACGCTCTCAGCGGAACACCGCAGGGCACCGCCGGCCGTGACGTGTCGGTGCCGGCCCGTACGGTGGGCCGGTGAACGCAGGATCACAGATCGGGCGGCTACGGCTGGCCGCGCAGCGCCTCGTCGGCGCCGACGGCACCGCGACCGGCGCGGTACGCCACCTGACGGCGATGCAGGCGCAGGACTTCCCCGGCGTCGTCGTGTCGATCGCGTTGCGGACCCGTGGCCGGAGCCGCACCGACGTCGCAGCGGCGTTCGACGCCGGCGACGTCGTCGTGTCGTGGCCGCTGCGCGGCACCCTGCACGCGGTCGCCGCCGAGGACCTCGGCTGGCTGCTGGCGTTGGGCACCCCCCGGGTGCTGGCCGGCGCGGCGGCGCGCCGCGCCGCGCTCGGCCTCGACGACGCAATGTTCGACCGGGCCCACGAGGTGGCGGTGGCGGCGCTGCAGGGCGGTCGGCGACTGCGCCGTGACGCGCTGCTGGCTGCCTGGGACGCGGCGGGGGTGGCCACCGACGGGCAACGCGGCTACCACCTGCTGTGGCAGCTGGCACAGACCGCAACGCTGTGCTTGGGGCCGCTGGTCGACGGCCGGCCGGCGATCGCGCTGGTCGACGAATGGATCCGCGCGCCGCGCCGGCTGACCCGCGACGAGGCGCTCGGCGAGTTGGCGCTGCGCTACTTCCAGGGCCACGGGCCGGCAACCGTACGTGACTTCGTCCGCTGGGCGCAGCTGCTCGCCGCAGACGCCCGGGCCGGGCTGGCGATCGCCGCGCCGCGGTTGGAGCGGGTCGTCGTCGACGGCGTCGACCATTTCCGCTGCCCACAGGTCGCCGACCGGCTCGCCGGGGCACGGGAGCAGGCCGACGGGGTGCTGTTACTGCCCGGTTTCGACGAGTTCGTCCTTGGCTATCGGGATCGCGACGCGGTGCTCGACCCGGCCTACGCGCAACGGATCGTCCCCGGCGGCAACGGCGTGTTCCGCCCGACCGTGGTCGCCGCCGGCCGGATCGTCGGCACCTGGCGGCACACCGGGCGCGGTGCCGCCCGGACGCTGCGGGCCGATCCGTTCGACCGGTTCGCCCCGGCCGTCGAGGCCGGTGCCGCCGACGCGTACGCCTGCCTGCCCTGACCCCGACCAGCCACCACGTTCGGTGACGATGAAGCTACTTCATCTGGGAAAGCTGTGTGTCGGCGCGCGCCCCGCCGCCTCGGGGTGCACGATCAATGCCATGGGTTCGTTGGATGTCAGCCTGCTGGTCTGGGCCGTCACGATCGTCGTCATCGTCGCGCTGCTCGCGTTCGACCTCGCGGTGGCGGCGTGGCGCCCACACGCCGTCGGCTTCGGCGAGGCGGTCGGCTGGTCGGTGTTCTACGTTGCGGTCGCCCTCGTCTTCGGGCTGATCTTCATGGCCTGGGCCGGCGGCGGCTACGGCACCGAGTACTTCGCCGGTTACCTGGTGGAGAAGAGCCTGTCGGTCGACAACCTGTTCGTCTTCGTCATCATCATCGGCACCTTCGCCGTGCCGGAGGAACACCAGCACAAGGTGCTGACCTTCGGCATCATCGCGGCGCTGGTCATGCGGGCCATCTTCATCGCCGCCGGCGCCACCCTACTGAACCTGTTCTCGTTCATGTTCCTGATCTTCGGCCTGCTGCTGATCTTCACCGCCGTCCAGTTGTTCCGCCACCGCGACGAGGACCCGCAGGTCGACGACAACGTGCTGGTCCGCGCCACCCGCCGGGTGTTGCCGGTCACCCCGGACTACGTCGACGGCAAACTGGTCACCCGCATCGACGGACGGCGGGTCGTCACGCCGCTGTTCATCGTGCTGATCGCGATCGGCAGCACCGACCTGCTGTTCGCCCTCGACTCCATCCCCGCCGTGTTCGGCATCACCCAGGAGCCGTACATCGTCTTCACCGCCAACGCCTTCGCCCTGATCGGGCTGCGGGCGTTGTTCTTCCTGGTGAAGGGCCTGCTGGACCGGCTGGTCTACCTGTCGACCGGACTGGCGTTGATCCTGGCACTGATCGGCGTCAAGCTGATCCTGCACTGGGGTCACACCCTCGACGACCGGGTGCCCGAAGTGGAGACCCCGGTGTCGCTGGGCCTGATCCTGGTGATCCTGACGGTCACGGTCATCGCCAGCCTGATCAAGGTCCACCGGGACCCGAGCGCCCGCGCCCACGCCGGTTCGCTGCGCGCCCACGGCGACCAGCACCGCGACGCCGGCTGAGCACGGCGGAGCCGGTCAGCCCGCCGCGCCGCGGGCCGCCCGCGCGGCCGCGATCCGGTACGCCGGGTCGCGGTCCAGGTTGTGCCGGTCCCGGTCGTAGCGGCGGGTGGTACGCGGATCCGCGTGGCCCATCGCGTCCTGCACGTCTTCCAGCGCCACGCCCTCGGCGCGGGCGGTGGTGGCGAACGCGTGCCGCAACGAGTGCGGCGACAGCCGGTCCCACGCTGGTAGTCCGGCGTCCCGGGCCAGCCGGCGGACCAGCCGGAACACGGCGTGCCGGTCGAGCCTGGCGCCGGTGGCGGTGACCAGCAGCGGACCGTCGAGTTCGTCGACCGGCACCCCGGCGGCGCGGGCCCGCCCCGCCAGGTACGCGTCGAGGGTCGCGGCGGTGTCCGGGGCCAGCGCCCGCCGCCGCGACCGGCCACCCTTGCCGACGAACCGGACGCTGCGGTGCCCGCGTTCGTGACCGACGTCGGCCACGTCGACCGAGACCAGCTCCCCGACCCGCAGCCCGAGATCGGCCAGCAGCGCGAGCACCGCGAGGTTGCGGGGGCCGCTGGGCCGGTGGTCGGCGCGGGCCGCCACGAACAGCGCGTCGACCTGTTCGGGGGTCAGGCCGATGGTGGCCGAGTGATCCCGGTTGATCCGGGGCCGGTCGGCGTCGGTGACCGGGTTGGCCGGCACCGCGCGCAGCCGCACCAGGAACGCGTACCAGCTGGACAGGGCGGACAGTTTGCGGGCCACCGTCGCCGGTGTCAGCAGCCGGCCACTGCGGGAGTCTACTGTGGCTTCGAGGGTCCGGGCGTACTCGTTGAGATCGAGGAAGGTCGCCCGCAGCGGGTCCATGTCGATGCCGGCGCACCAGGTCAGCCAGGCGGTCACGTCACGGCGGTACGCCGCCCGGGTGTGCTCGGACAGCCGGCGGTTACGCAGCCACGCATCGGTGAAGTCGACCGGGGTGGCGCTGGCGGCCACGCCGCGGCCGTTCTGGCGGGGGATGAGGCCGGACGCGGTGGGGCGACTCATCGCAGCAGGATGCCTGAGCCGCCGCCGCGACGCACCGTCGAAACGCCGCGTGGTGATCATTTTCCGAGGGTCGGTCAGCCGGACGACGTCGGTGGCCGGCGGCGGCACCGGGCTCAGGACATCCGCACGACCTGCCCGGTGACGTAGCGGGCCTGATGTGCGGCGAGCAGCGTGACGACCTCGGCTACGTCCTCCGGCCGGGCGATCCGGCTCAGCGGACTCGACCCGGTGACCTGCTCGGCGACCTCCGGGGTCACCCAGCCGGTGTCGGTGACCGGCGGGACGACGATGTTGGCGGTCACCCCGTACGGGGCGAGTTCGGCGGCGGCCGACATCGTGTAGTTCTCCTGGGCGGCCTTGGCCGCACCGTAGGAGACCTCCTCGGGGAAACCGTGCGGGCCGCCCGAGCTCAGCCCGACGATCCGCCCCCAGGTCGCCTTGCGGGCCAGGTGCCGGCGGGCGAACTCGGCGATCATCAGCGCCGGAGCCCGGGCATCGACGGCGAACTGCCGGTCGAAGGTGCCCGCGTCAACCGGGGCCAACGGACGACCGAACCGGTCACGGATGTCCGGCCGGAACGTGTCACTGAGCCAGCCGCTGGCGTTGTTGACCAGGATGTCGACCGGCCCGAACGAGGCAGCGGCCTCGTCGAACAGCCGGGCCGGGGTAGCCGGGTCGGCCAGGTCGGCCTCCACAGCGAGCGCCTTGCCGCCGGCGGCCATGATCCGCTCGACGACGCTCTGTGCGCCCTGGGCCCGGGCACGACCGTACTGGGCCGGAAACGACGGATCGTCGGCGTAGGGCGCCGGGTCCATCCGCAGGTACGTGGCGAGCACCGCCGCGCCCTGGGTGGCCAGGGCGAGCGCGATCGCCGCACCGATGCCCTGGTTGGCACCGGTGACGATGGCGACGCGCCCACCGAGCCGGGGATCGATCATCCCTGTTCTCCTTCCGTGACTACCGCGCAGGTCGGGTGGCGGTCTGGTGCGTCCTGCGGCTCACATGGAAGGTCGGGCTCCGCTGCGTCGGGACACCTGCCGGTCCAGGATGCCGCCTGGACCGCGATGCCGCGACCGGTTTCGGGCTTGTCCCCCGCCCGGCGGTGCCGCCGGGCGGGGGCCGATGAATGAATGGTGGTGTCAGTTGCTGAGCTGTCGGCGGCTGTCGTCGGCGACGGTGACCGCCACCCGGCGGGGCTTGGCGCGCTCGGCCACCGGGATGCGCAGTGTCAGTACCCCCGCCTCGTAGCCGGCCTCGATCTTGTCGGTGTCGAGGGTGTCGCCGAGGAACAGTTGCCGGGTGAAGGTGCCCATCGGGCGTTCGGCGGCGACCAGCTCGACCTTCTCCCCGCCGGGGCGCTGCCGCTGGGCGCGCACGGTGAGCACGTTGCGCTCCACCGTGCACTCGATGCTGTCCGGGTCGACGCCGGGCAGGTCGAACGCGGCGTAGAACCAGTCGCCGTCGCGGTAGGCGTCCATGTGCATGACGGCCGGCCGGGCCGCGGTGCCGAAGAACTGCTCCGCGATCCGGTCGATCTCACGAAACGGGTCGGTGCGCATCAACATTGTCGGACCTCCTCACGGTGCGGACCTCTCCCATAAGTTGAGCCCCTGAGACTCAACTTATCTATAGCTATAGCGCGCAACTCTCGGCGTCGTCAAGTTGACTCACCCACGTGACAAACCGGTCGACGAGTCCCGCGTCGGCGACACCGTCCGCCGGCCGGCCGGACCGTGGACCCCCACCGTGCACACCTTCCTCACCCACCTGGGGGACGTCGGATACGAGGGGGCGCCACACCCGCTCGGCATCGACGCCGAGGGACGCGAGGTGCTGACCTACGTACCGGGGTGGTGCCCTGGCCGGACCGGTTCGACCTGCTCGATCCCGACGCCGCGCTGCGCCGCGTCGGAAAACTGGTCCGTGACCTGCACGATGCCGCCGCCACCTTCAGCCCGCCAGCGGACGCGGTGTGGCAGCGGCTCATCCCACCAGAGGGCGCAGACCTGGTCATCCACCACGACCTCGCGCCCTGGAACCTGGTCGTCGGCGCGGCGTGGGCGTTCATCGACCCTGGCAACGGCCCGACGCCGCCCGCCGGCTCCGGATCCTCGCCGACGCGTACGGACTCGACGAAGGCCAGCGCCGTGACCTCGTCCCGCTGCTGGCCCGCCGGACCCGGTCGATGCACGACTTCCTCGCCGCGCAGTCCGCCGCCGGCGTACCGCCGTGGTCGCGGCTCTGGCGCGAGGGACACGGCGACATCTGGCGTCGCGACGCCGACCACATCGGCGCGAGGGAAGCCGACTGGGCGGCCGCGCTGCTGGACTGACGACGTCCGGCCACCTGGCCGCCGGGTCACCCGGCGGCGATGCGCTCCTCCAACTGCGTCAACCGCTGGGTGATCGGCGCAAGCTCACGGCGGATCAGCGCCGTGACCGCCGTCACCGGGTCGGCTCCGGCCGGTGTGGCGGCAGCCCCGGCGCCGGTCGAGGTCGCGGACTGGGCGCGCAGATGCACGTACCCGGCCAGGGCCGCGGCGACCGCCCGCCGGGTCGACTTCAGCTCGACGCCCAGCCCGCGCAGCACCTGGCCGGCGACACCGTCCGGCTCGGCGATGAGACCGAGCAGCAGGTGCTCACAGCCGACGTAGTTGTGTCCGAACGACGTCGCCTCGGTCACCGCGAGCTCGAGGGCGTTCGCGCCGGTGCCGCTGAACCGCATCGCCACATCCGCCGGCCCGGCCGGCTCCGGTGCCGCTGCGGCAAGCGCGGCCGTGACCTGTGCCGGCTGCACCTCCACGGCCCGCAGGACCCGTAGCCCGAGGTTGTCGCCCTCGTCGAGCATCGCCGCCAGGAGATGGCCGGTGCCGACCTGCGACACGTCGGCGGACTGTGCCTGTGCCCGGGCCAGCAGCAGCACGTCGCGGGTCCGCGCGGTCAGCTGGGGCAGCCTGGCCGCCAACTGCTCGGCGTCCAGATCGGCCAGCGCGGTGTCGCGGATCGCGGTGATCCGGCGGACGGCCTGCTCCAGTGCGCGTTGGCAGACCGCCGACACCGGCACGCCGGTGTCGCGGACCGCGTCGGCGAGGTCGTCGGGCAGGTAGACGTTGATCTTGGGCATCACGGTCGCCTCCTCTGGTGGTGTGGCAGGAAGACCATCCTAGTACGTGTAACCCCAGTGTGGTTATATCTGTGGGGTTACACGTACTCGTGCGTGCCGGCACGACTCCGTCCGCGTACCCGGCCGTCGCCACGCACCCAGGCTGTCGGCAACAATGGCGAACGTGTCGTCGTCACCACCGCAGCGGGCCGTGCGGTACGTGGCGGCCCGCTGCGCCGGCCCCGCGCTGGACCCGACCCTGCCGGTCACCCTGAACTTCCACCCCGACCGGCCGGTTGGTGGACGGACGGTCATCGAGGCGCTCGCCGACGACGGCCGATACCTGTCCCAGTTCGCCACCGCGATCAGCAACGGCGGCCTCACCGCACACCCCGGCGGGGACCGCTGGCGCTGGGAGAGCCGCATGTTCGGCGGCGCCTACGACGACGCGGACCCACACGAGCGACCGGTGTACGGCGCACTCGACCACCGGCGGCGGCCCCGCGGCGGCGCACCCCGGTTCGGGTCGAGCTATCTGCTGCTGACCGGCGCCGTGCTGGCCCGGTGCACCTTCTGCTACCCGGACAGCGTCTTCGCGCCGACATCGTTCGGCGTCGCCGCCCGCTGCGACCTGATCGACCTGGCCGACGCCGACACCCCCGCCGATCCGCTCGACCACTACGTCGAGGCCCACGTGCACGGGCCGGTCCGGCTCGACCGCGACGTCACCGCGCTGGTACTCGACGCGTCCTACCGGGGCAGCCCGGTCGAGACCGCGAGCCGCCGGCTGCCCTGCCCGGTGCGGTGGCATCCGGGCTTCCGACTCGACGTGGCCGACCTGCGCCGCACCGCCGCCTACCGGGGACCCCGCTACGCCGAGCTCGGTGCCCGCATCGCCGTGGACGGCTGGCTCACCCCACGGATCATCGGCGACGCCGCCCGGACCGGCAGCCACGACCCGCAGGACCTCAAACGCGTCTGGCACTACCTGGCCCGGTTCGGCGCGCCGGCGTCGGGCGGCAGCTCAGCGAGGTCGGCAGGCCTGTACGAGCACCCGACGCGCGTGCGCCACGAAGACCCCGTCCGTTGCGATCCGCCGATGCAGCGCCGCCAACCGGTCCCGGAACCGTTCGACGGTGAACCCCGGCACCGTCCAGACCACCTTGCGCAGGAACACGACCACCGCGGCGATGTCGAAGAACTCCATCCGTAGCGTGGTGGCCGCAGGTCGACGACCCGCAGCCCGGCGCCGGTCGCCGCCGCGCGGATCCACTCCGGTCGCTGGTCGTCGCGGACCGGCTGCGGACCGGTCAGGAAGTCCCGCAACTCACCCACCGAGTCCGGGCCGACCTGCTGGGACAGGTACGTGCCGCCGGGCGCCAGCACCCGGGCCACCTCCGGCCAGCGCACCACGGTCGGATGCCGGCTGGTCACCAGGTCAAAACAGCCGTCGACGAACGGCAGATCGGCGTCCTCGGCGCTGCGGAGCACCCGGCCGCCGAGCGCCGCGTTCGGCGGCCAGCCCTCGGTCGCCACCAGCAGCAGCGGTGCCGACGCGATGCCGGCCAGCACCTCGCCGCCGCCGGTCTGCAGATCCACCGCCCGCCGGGCACCGGCCATTTGACGGCCCAACAGGTCCGCGTACCCCCAGGGTGGCCGCTGTTCGGTGGCCCGGCCGGTGAACCAGGAGAAGTCCCATCCGTCCACCGGTACGGCCGACCCCTCGGCGATCAGCTCGTCGAACGTTTTCATCGACATTGCGCGATCCTGCGCCCGTCCGCCACGGCTGGGCAACCGGTTACCGGCCGTGGTGGTGGTGGCGCGAGTCGTCAGCTCCCGGTCGGTGGCGCGCTCATCGCCGCCGCCAGGACGTCAAGCGTGCTCTTGCAGATATGCCCGCACCTTGTCCAACAGGGCTGGATTCTCCTCGACCGCCGACGTCACCAGGTTGCAGCGGTGACAGAGCAACCGCCGGACGGCTCCGCTGCGCTTGTCGTGGTCCACTGCCAGGCGCCGAGGTGCCCCGCCACGCCCACGGGCGGTCTCCAGCTGACCGCAGATCGCGCACCGCCCCTGCTGCTCGGCCAGCATCGTCTCGTACCGCGCGGATGTCAGGTCGTACTTCTCGCGCAGGACCTGCGCGTGTGAGACGCGGTCGCCGTCCGTGACCGCGTAGCGATCACGCTTGTACGTCGAGATGCAGGCCTTGCACGGCCTGCGGGGCAGTGCCGAGTGCAGCTGGTCGTAGAAGGCCTTGCGCGGCTTCGTCTCCCCGCACTTCCGGCAGAGCACCTGGTCGTCACCCACGACTACACCATACAGCTAGTGTGTTGTTGTCACATAACTGTCATTATGGTGTTCGAACCTAGGCGGGCCACGCGGTCCGGATAATTATCGTATTGTCATTTACGACAATACGATAATTGGCGTCGGTGGGGTTCCCGGTACGGCAGGAGGTCCCCCGCGAGCTTTGCCCGCCTCGTAAGATCAGGGTCGTGACCACTCGGCTGGCGTGGGTCTCCGCTCGGGATGCTCGTGGACGCGACGCCGACGAACCGCTGGCCGTGCCCGCGCTGCAGCGCGCAGGAATCGCCGTTGATGTGGTGGTGTGGGACGACCCCGCTGTGCGGTGGGCCGACTACGACCGGACCGTTGTGCGTTCGACCTGGGACTACGCCCAGCGGCTCGGACAGTTCCTGACCTGGCTGGAGACCGTGGAACAGGTGACGGACCTCCGCAACCCGTCACCGATGCTGCGGTGGAACCTGGACAAGCGCTACCTCGCCGACCTCGACCGGGCCGGCGTACCCGTCACGGAAACCACGTTCATGGAGCCGGGAGACCGTCCACACTTTCCCGTCGGGGACTTCGTGGTGAAGCCGGCGGTCGGCGCGGGCAGCCGCGGCGTTGCCTCGTACGGGCCGACCCAGCACGACATGGCGCGCGTACACGTGCGCAGATTACAGAAGGCCGGTGTCAGCGTGCTGGTCCAGCCACTACTGAGCTCGGTGGCCATCGACGGCGAATGGCCGCTCGTCTTCTTCGCCGGCAGGTACAGCCACGCTGCGAACAAACGGGTGGTGCTGCCCCGCGCCGGCACGATCGACGACCTGTTCGCGGATGAGACCAACGCACCACACGTTGCCGACGCCGAACAGATCGTGGTAGCCCAGAAGGCCGTCGACGTCGTGGCGGCCCGGTTCGGCGTTCCGCTCTACGCCCGTGTCGATCTCGTACGCGACGACCAGGGCCTGCCACGCGTCCTGGAGTTGGAACTGGTGGAGCCCTCCCTGTTCCTGCCGCAGGCGTCGGCGGACGCGCTCGGACACTTCGTCGCCGCCTTGGGTGCCGGGTGAGGGCGCTCCAGGGCACGGGCCGCTCCCGCCAGAGTCACTTCACGCCGGCGACCCTCGCGAACTCCGCGAGGAGCTGACCGTCGATCTTCTCGACGTACGGCAGCTCGCGGTCGTGGAGAACATCCTCCACGGGTCCGGCCACGCCAAGTGCTCCTGGGACCGACCACTACACTTGCGCGGCGATGGACACCCCGCCGCTTCCGGCCCCCGACCACGCGACCCGGCCCTGCGCACACTGCGGCACGCCGGTGCCGCAGCGGGCCGCGGCCGGCCGACCCTTCCGCTACTGCCGGGACAACGACGGTGCCTGCCAGCGGGCGTCGCGCGCCAACCGGATGCGCCGACGCGACGCACCCGGTCTCGCCGGGCAGGTCGCCCGCAGCTGGGAACTCGTCGACCGGCTCGACCAGATGGTCGGCACCCTCGCCGAGACGCTGCACGCCGAACTCTCCCCCGCCGGCGTGGAACGCAGCATCGCCGAGGTCCGGGCCGAAGCCGCAGCGACCCTCGCCGGCGCCCAGACTGAACGCGACGAGGCCCGCCAGGCCGCCGACACCGCCACGGCAGCCGCCGCCCGCGCCCACCAGGCTGCCTCGGCGGCCGCCGCCGAGGCAGCGGCCGCCGAGGCACGGGCCCACGCCGCCGCCGAGGCCGCACAGGCCGCCCGTCGTCAGGCCGACGCGGCGCAGGCCGGACAGGTCGCCGCCGACCAGCGCGCCGGCACCGCCGACGCGCTGCGACAGCAGGCCGAAGCGGATCGCGACGCCGCCCGCGCCGAACTGGAGACTGCGCGGACGCGACGCGACGAGGACCGCCGGATGATCGACGAGCTGACCCGCGACATCGCCGCCGCCCGGGTAGCCGTCACTGATGCCACCGCCGCCGCCGAGGCCGCCGACGCGGTACGGGAACAGGCCGAGCACCAGCGGCGCCTCGCACAGTCCCGGGCCGACCAGGCGGCCGCCGACGCCGACGCCGCGCACGGCCAGGCCGACGCGCTACGCGCCGAACTGCAGCGCACCAGGGCCGACGCCGAGCAGTCGCAGCGGTACGCCGACACCGCCCGCGCCGACATCGTCCAGGCCCGGGCGGCCGCCGACACAGCGACCCGGCAGGCCGATCAGTGCCAGGCCAGGATCGTCGAGTTGACAGCCGCGCTCGACGCCGTCCGAGCGGAACGGGACGCCGCCCTGACCCGTACCGCCGAACTGTCCCGCCAGGTCGGCGACCTCGCCACCGCCGTCGCCGCACTCAGCAGCAGCGCCGGCACTCACCACCCGCCAGGCTCGACCACCCCGGCCGGACAGTGACCTACATCGCACCCGCCCGGGCGTCGGTGTGCCAAACTTCGTTAACACGACGTTTCACCGGGACGACGGTGGTACCACCGTCAGGTGGCACGGCATCAGCGGGCATCGGCCGGATACGCTCGCATACGTCCAGCCCTGGCGCACTGTCGCCGGGCAGCGCCACCGACTGCGGGAATCGACCACCCCGCGCTCATCGTTACACCTGAAGACCAGCACCACGACCGAGGGGAAAGCCGATCATGGGCGAGCGCATGCTGCGCGGAAGCCGTCTGGGAGCAGTCAGCTACGAGTCCGACCGCAACACGGAGCTCGCGCCGCGCCAGACCCGCGAGTACCTCTGCGCCAAGGGCCACCAGTTCGAGGTCCCGTTCGCCGTCGACGCTGAGGTCCCGGTGACCTGGGAATGCAAGTTCGACGGCAGCGTCGCGCGGCTGGTCGACGGCAGCGAACCAGAGCAGAAGAAGGCCAAACCTCCGCGCACCCACTGGGACATGCTGCTGGAGCGGCGGTCCATCGCCGAACTCGAGGACATCCTCGCCGAACGCCTGCAGGAGGTCCGCAACCGCCGCGGCGGTGTGTGAACCTCGCCGCCAAGGCTCTGCGCCCATGATGAACGGCACGCAGACGTCCCGAAACGGACACAGGACCCTGACGGCCATCTCGGCTGTCAGGGTCCTGTGATGTCAGCCCAAGAATCACCGGGGGTCGACGATCTCCCCTTCGATGGCCGAACCGGCACCGGGCGATCCCGCCGCCGAGCCGGCATCGGCGGTACCGTCAGCATCCGCCGCGGCGGCCCGCCCCGATGGTGGGTACACCCGCACCCGTCGCGGCCCGAACACGTCACCTGCCATCGACGACGGCATCCGGCGCTCCGCCGCCACCTGAATACGTCGCCGCACCAGCCGGCGCACCGGCGGCACCGCCAGCACCGTGCCGAACACCCCGCTGACCAGGCCCGGAATCGCCAACATCAACCCGGCGACCAAGCCCAGCAGTCCGTCGCTGACCTGCTCACCCGGCGGTCGCCCGGCCTGGGCCGCCGCCCGGAAACTACGCCAAGCACGCATCCCCTCACGCCGCAGCAGCATCATCCCGGCCAGCGACGCCACCAACACCAGCAGCGCCGCCCAACCGATGCCGATCTGCTGTACCAACAGCACGAAAACGACGATCTCCAGCGCCAGCCCCGCCGCCAGCGCCAGCGGGATCAACCGCACTCCCCGGCGCATGTCACCTCCCGCATACGTGGCGTGGCCTCACCTGTCCAAGTGTGACACGGCCCGCCGTCACGGCCAGCGCGCCGCCGACGTGTCCCGCCGCCGACCGGTCAGCCCGTCACGGCGGGCCCGAACCCCCCAGACGGTCACCCGCCACAGCGCCTCACGCACGATCGAGGCGTTCATCTTGCTGGCACCCTGCTCCCGCTCCGCGAACGTGATCGGGACCTCGACGATCCGGAAACCCTCGCGGTACGCCCGCCAGGTCAACTCCACCTGGAACGAATAGCCCTGCGACGACACGCTCGCGTAGTCGATCTTGTCGAGGACGGCGAGCCGGTACACCCGGTACCCGCCCGTCGCATCACGCACCGGCATCCCGAGCGCCAGCCGCGTGTACAGATTGCCGCACTGTGACACCAGCCACCGGTGCCGCGGCCAGTTCAGCACCTCACCGCCGGAGACCCACCGCGACCCGATCACCACGTCGGCCCCACGAGCCGCATCCAACAGCCGTGGCAACTGCTCAGGCGCATGCGACCCGTCGGCGTCCATCTCCACCACCGCGTCATAGCCGCGCTGCCCCGCCCAGCCGAAGCCCGCCACGTACGCCGCACCCAGACCCTGCTTACCCGGCCGGTGCAACACGAAGACCTGACCATCGGCGGCAGCCAGCTCGTCCGCCAGCGCTCCCGTCCCGTCCGGTGAGTTGTCGTCGGCGATCAGCACGTCGGCCTGCGGCACCGCAGCACGGACCCGCTCGGTGATCGACCGAACGTTGTCCGCCTCGTTGTAGGTGGGGATCACCACCAGCACCCGACGGACCCCCGGGTAGCCCTCCGCTCCGTCGCCCGCCGACACTGCCTCGCTCACCGTGCCTCCGTAACTGAGCCGGCCACCCGCCGCCGCAGCCATACCGCCACAGCGACGACAGCGCCGGCGAGAACCACCAACACCATCTCGGGCCAGACACCTGCCCGAGTCGCAAGAGTACGCGTCGCCCCCAGCTCCAACTCACTCACCACGGCAGCCGCGGTGTTGAACTCGGTCGGCTGCGACACCCGCCCATTCTGATCGACAAACGCCGATATGCCAACGGTTGACACCATCAGACCGTCCCGGCCATGCTCCACCGCCCGCAACCGCACCATCGCCAACTGCTGACCAGCCTCCGCCACATCGAACGTCGCGTTGTTGGTCTGCACCGCCAACACCTGCGCGCCACCGGTCACCGTGTCCCGAACCAGACCGTCGTATGCCACCTCGAAACAGATGATGCCGCTGACCGACACCGACCCCAGCCGCAATACACCCGGCGACGAACCAGCGACAAAGTCGGCCCGGACCAGATCCACCTGTTTCGTGACCATACGCGCCAGCCGCCGCATCGGCACATACTCCGCGAACGGCACCGGATGCCGCTTCACATACACCTGCTCGACATCGCCCGCCGAACCCGGCTCCCACACCAGGCTCACGTTACGTACCTCACCGGCCGCCGGACCGTACGACAACGCCCCCACCAGGATCGGCACCCCGATCGCCGTCGCCGCCTCGTCGATGCTCGCCGCCGCCTGGGCGTCCTGCAACGGATCCACGTCACTGGCGTTCTCCGGCCACACCACCAGGTCCGGCGCCGGCACCTCACCCGCCGCCACCCGAGACGCCAACCGCAGCGTTCCCTGCACATGGTTGTCCAGCACCGCCCGCCGCTGCGCGTTGAAGTCCAACCCCATCCGCGGCACATTGCCCTGCACGATCGCCACCGTGACCGACCCCGACGACCCGCCACCGAGGGGAACCAACGCACCCACCGCCAACAGACCCGCCGCGACGAGCATCCCGCCGACCGCCGGCACCAACCCCGGCCCCCACCGCCACCGCCACCGCCGCCACATCGCCGCCGCCAACACCCCACCGCAGACCGCCACCACGAACGTCACCAGCGGAGCCCCACCCACCGAAGCCCACGGCAACGCCGGCGAATCACCCTGACTGAACGCCAACCGCCCCCACGGAAAACCCCCGAACGGGGTCCGACCCCGCAACGCCTCCTGCCCCACCCACAACAACCCGGTCACCAGCGGCCACGCCACCAACCTCCGTCGATCCACCACTGGCGAGACGAAAGCCGCGACCGCCCCCAACAACGCCAGGTAACTGGCCTGCAAACCCGACAACAACACCCACGGCAGACTCCCCGTGTGCAGATTCGTCCAACTCAACAACGGTGCGAAGAACACCACCCCCGCGACGAAACCCAACCCGGCGCCCGCCCGCAGCCGACGACGGTGCACCGCCACCGCCAACGCCGCCACCCCCACCGGCGCCGCCCACCACCAGCCGTACGGCGGAAACGCCACCAGCAGCGCCACACCCGACAACACAGCCAGCCCCACCGCCCACGGCAACCCCACCGCGGCACCACCGGCCACCACCGGCACCGAACCCGGCCGGGACGCGGCCCGCACCTCATCCACCATCGCCACGTCGAGCCCCACCCCACCGAGGCCACCGACCACGGCAGCCAACCGACACGTCCGACGAAGGCTACCGGCACGCAGCCCCGACGACGACACGCCGACGACCGCCCCACGTGGAAGAAAGAGAAATCGGGGCACGGCCGATCGGCCGTGCCCCGCGCTCCCAGGCCCCTCCCCCGCCGGTGCGGCAGGACACCCGTACGGCGACCTTCGGACCGACCGACCGGGAACTGGCTGCCCCCGGCGGGCCGTTGTCTACTGGCCCCGCACGACCACCTGCCCACACACCGGAAAGTCGCGGCCGGTCCGCGCCGCCTCGCCGACCCTCGCCCGCTGGACCTGGCCGATGCGGAAACCCCCTGTGGTCAGCCCACATGCGGTACACCGCACTGCGACACACCGTCGCTCGGCCAGCGGACGAAGAAACGAAGCGAACAACAGCCGCTTCCCGTGGTAGGACTCAAAGACGGTACGCGGGCGACCCCCCGTGCTGTCAACCCGCCCCAGGGCGTCGCAGCCCCCCGTCGGCGTGTCGCACCGGCGCGTCCAACGACCCCGGCGCGTCACCCGCCACGACGGCCCTACCGCCCCGCCAACACGTACCGCCGCAACAGACCCGCCGCCGCCCCCGGATAATCCACCGACAACAGCCCCGCCGCCGCCAACACGTACACCGAATCGACCACTGGCACCGCCGCCCTCGGCACCAGCCAACCACCCGCCCGGTCGCCGGCCACCGAGCGCAACACGTCGACTGCCGCGGCCACGCCCACCCGCCGCAACACCCCACCCGAGCCAACCAGCCACCGGACCCGCCGCAGATCCCGGCCACTGCCCGGCAACTCCTCCTGCGCCCGCGCATGCCGCCGCACCGCCACCAAGGCTGCCAACTCCACCAACCGCAGATCCACCGACCGGGCAGCCTCGTCGACCGCGACCAGGCCCGGATCCGCCACCCGTGCCGCCGCCGGCCCCGCCAACGCCGCCGCCTGCTCCGGCCCGATCAGCCGTTCCGCGACCGCCGCAGCCACCACCCCACCCGCCCCGGCCCGAACCCCGAGGTCCCCCTCGACGGTGCGCGACTGATCCCACCAGCCCGCCACCGGCACCCCGACCACCGGCTCATCCGCCGCCGGCTGCGAATCCGCACCCACCACCGAATACACATCCGTCGTCGCACCACCCACATCGACCACCAGCAGATCAGCCTTCGCGCAACCCGCCAGCAACGCCACCCCGGACAACACCGCATCCGGAGTCGCCGCCCGCACCACCTGGCCGAACCGCCCGTCGACCGACAAACGTCCACCGCCGATCACCGACCGCAGAAAGACCTCACGCACCGCCGCCCGGGCCGACCCCGGTGCCAACACCCCCAACCTCGGCAGCACGTTGCCGGCGGCCGTCACCGCCACCCCCGCACCGGCCAGCGTCGCCACCGCCGCCGGACACGCCACCACGTTGCCCGCCACCACCACCGGCACCGCCAACCCGGCCGCCGCCAGCGAGCCCGCGTTGTGCAGCAACACCTGCGCGTCCCCACCGTCCGTGCCGCCAACCAGCAACACCACATCCGGCCGTGACTCCCGCAGCAGCGCCAACCCCGCCGCGTCGAGCAGCCCAGCCACCACCGACACCACCTGCGCCCCCGCCGACAACCCCACCCGCACCCCGGCCCGCGCCGTCACCAACGGCTCATAGCCCACCACCGCCAACCGCAGACCCCCACCGGCCGACGAACACACCAGCCACGGCACCGACTCCACCCCACCCGACTCCGCCCCACCCGACACCGCCGCGCCCGCCGCGCGCACCGCCGCCGCCAACCCGTCCCACACGTCACCCCCCACCGTCGTCGGACACGCCGCCGCCCCCAGCAACACCCCGTCCGCCGAATCGACCACCACCGCCTTGGTGAACGTCGACCCCACGTCGGCGCAGACCACCACACTCACCCAGCCTCACCCACCGCCGGCACCACCACCGTGCCCACCGCGGTGACCGCCACCAACGGCGGCGTCACCACCCCTGCCGCCGACACCGACACCTCCGGACACCCCCGACACACCACCAGACACTCGAACCGCACCGTCCGACTCCGGGTCCCCACCCGCGTCACCGTGCCGCACGCCTGCACCACGTCACCAGCCCGCACCGGCGCCACGAACCGCACCTGCTCATAACCGGCGAACAGCCCCTCGTCACCGTCACCCCGGATACACAACTCCGTCGCCACGTCACCGAACAACCCGAGGACGTACGCCCCGTCGACCAGACCACCGGCGTAATGCGCATGCCCGTACGGCACGTACCGCCGGTGCGTCACCGACAACCCCACCACCGCGCTCACGACGGCACCCCCCGCGTCTTCGCCAACACCGCATGCACCAGATAGCTCGCCACCTCACGCGGCGTCGCCCCACGGCCGAAGATCCGATCCACCCCCAACCCGGCGGCCATCAGCTCATCGAACCTCGGGCCACCCACCACCAGCAACGGACGCCGCGACGCCGGCACCGCCTCCCGGAACGCCGCCGACAACTCCCGCACATTGTGCAGATGTGCGTCCCGCTGCGACACCACCTGAGACACCAGCACCGCGTCCGCGCCCACCCGCACCGCCTCCTCCACCAGTTCCGCCACCGGCACCTGCGCCCCCATGTTCGTCACCACGAACTCCCGGTAGTACTCCAGGCCCTTCTCACCCGCGATCCCCTTCACATTCAAGATCGCATCGATACCGACCGTGTGCGCGTCCGTACCGATACACGCCCCCACCACCGACAACCGCCGCCCCAGACCCGACCGCACCGCCGCGTTGACCTCCGCCGCCCCCAACAACGGGAAATCCCGCTCCACCACCCGCACCGCCGACATGTCCACCAGATGACCAACCCGGCCATACACCACGAAGAACGTGAACCCCACCCTCACCGGCGCCGCGTGCACCACCATCGCCGGATCGACGCCCATCTTCCCCGCCAACAGCAGCGCCGCGCCCTCGGCCCGCTTGTCGTGCGGCACCGGCAGCGTGAACGACAACTGCACCATCCCGTCACCCGTCGTGTCCCCGTACGGGCGCACGACCTCACCCACGGCCAGCACCGACCCGGACGTCAGCGGCAGCCTCCAGCAACTCCGACACCGGGTTGAGATAGTCGCCCGCCTGCACCACCACCCCGTCACGACCCTTGCCGCCATCCGCCGGCCGACGCATCACCCCGAACGTGCCCTGGGCGATCGCCGTCAACAGCGAATCGTCGACGACCCGACCCAACAGAGCCACCGCCTCGCCCAACACCTGACCAGCCCGCCGCACGATGAACCCATCCGGAGCCGGCACGAAATCCTCCGCCAGCCCACCCGCCGCACCCAACACGTACCGCACGTTCTGCAAAGCGATGGCCCGATCACTGAGCCACGGCGTCGCCACCGCCTCCGTCATCATCCCCACCAGCAGGATCCCCTGCCCGGTCAACACCCCCGCCAAATTGAAGAACCCGTTCAACAGATTTCCCCGGAACACATCCCCCGTCATGTGCCGGGTCGGAGGCATCCACTTCAACGGCGCCTCCGGAAACAACTCCCGCGCCAACAACGCATGCGCCAACTCCAGCCGGAACGACTCCGGAACCAACGGATCTATCTCAAAGGCATGCCCCAACCCCAACTGCCAGTCCGCCAGTCCCGCCTCCCGGGCGAAATACTCGTTCAGCAACTGCGACACCGTCACCGTATGCGCAGCATCCACCGCATCAGCCGTCGTGAGATAGTTGTCCTCCCCCGTGTTGATGATGATCCCGGCCCGCGCGTGCACCTGACGCGAAAATCGCTGATCCACGAAAGTCCGAACGGGATTTATGTCCCGGAACAGAATCCCGTACATCGAATCGTTCAACATCATGTCCAGCCGCTCCAGACCCGCCAGCACCGCCATCTCCGGCATACACAACCCGGACGCGTAATTCGTCAACCGAACATAACGCCCCACCTCACCCGAAACCTCGTCCAACGCCGCCCGCATCAGACGAAAGTTCTCCTGCGTCGCATACGTCCCCGCGAAACCCTCCCGGGTCGCCCCCTCCGGCACGTAGTCCAGCAACGACTGCCCAGTCGACCGAATCACCGCCACCACATCCGCACCCGCCCGAGCAGCCTCCTGCGCCTGCGGAATGTCCTCGTGGATGTCCCCCGTGGCCACGATCAGATACACCCACGGCCGACGCGGCGGATCCCCCCACCGCCCCACCAACCGCTCCCGCTCCACCCGCTGCCGGTCGATCCGCGCCACCCCCGCCGCCGCCAACGACCGTGCCCACCCCCGAGCCGCCTCCCCTGCTCCACCCGCCGGCACCTCGAACCGCACCGCCCCCGCCGCCGCCTCCTGCGCCAACCCCGTCAACGCCGCCGCGTCGACCCGGTCCACCCCTGAACGCAGCACCGCGTCACACACCGGCACCGCCACCCCGTGGCCCAACCCCACCTGCTCGGCCACCACATCCACCAGCCGGTTCACCCACGGAATGCCCTCCGCGTCCGCCCCGGCGACCCCCATCACCCGCAACACCGCCCGCTCCACCGACACCGTCGTACGCGACCGCGCCAACTCCACCACCGGTGCCCCAGCGCGCGCCGCCAACTCCCGCGCCCGCGCAACCAGCGCAGGATCCAGCCCCAGCAGACCACTCACCGCACACCCACCGGCTCGCCCAGATCCGACGCCACGAAGATCTCCCGCCCCCGCGACACCGTCCGCAGACACCGCGGCAACGGCGTCGGATCAGCCGGCCCCCGCAACGCCGGATCGTCCGCCACCAACACCGGCAACCCATCCGCCGACACCCCCGCCGGCGCCGACCACACCGCGAACGTCGCCGCCGCCCCCAACGCCAACACACCCTCCTGCGACGTCTGCACCACCCCCGGCGGCAACGCCCGCCACCCACCACGGGTATGCGCGGCGAACGCCGACCGCACCCCCAACCTCGACGACGGATTGAAATGCGACACCGCGGCCCGCACCGTCCCCCAGGGATCCAACGGCGTCACCGGCGAGTCCGACCCGAACGCCAACGGGACCCCCACCCCGTGCAACGCAGCGAACGGATTCGACGCCAACGACCGACCCACCCCCAACCGGGCCGCGTACATCTGGCTCTCCCCACCCCACAACCGGTCGAACGCCGGCTGCACACTCGCCACCACGCCGAACTCCACGAACGCCGCGATCACCCTCTTGTCCACCATCTCCACGTGCTCCACCCGGTGCCGACCCGCCCGCAGCCGCTCCACACCCACCTCACCGGCGGCCAACGCGAAACCGTCCGCCACCGCCGCCACCGCCGCGTCGCCGATCGCGTGGAACCCACCCTGCAACCCGGACCCGACACAATCCACCAGATGCGCCGCCACCTGACCGGCGTCCAGGAAAGCCGTCCCGCAACCCCCACCGTCGGAGTACGGCTGCGACACGAACGCCGTACGCGAACCCAACGCCCCATCCGCGTACAGATCACCACCCGCGGCCACCGCACCCAGCTCCCGCGCCCGCGCCGCCCCCAACAACTCGCCCCAGTAGCCGTACACCTCCGGCAACCCGTCACCCGACAGCGCCAACACCCCGGTGAAGTCCGCCTCCGACGACGTCCCCGGCCCACCACACTCGTGCACCGCAGCGATCCCGAGCCCCGCCGCAGCCGACAACGCCGCCCGCTGCGCCGCCGCCCGCTGCGCCGACCCCAACGACCCGAACGCCACCGCCCGCACCGCGTGGTGCTCCTCGCCCCGCACCCAGCCATCACCATCGGCCGACAACCCCGGCGCCGCCGCCAACATCGCCGACGACACCAACGCCGACGACACCAACGCCGAATGGATCGACGCCTGCGACAGATACACCCGCCGCCCACCCGCCGCGACCGACAACCGCCGAGCGTCCGGCGGCACCGGACGCCGCCACGTCGACTCGTCCCACCCGTGCCCCAACACCACCGCCTCCGCCGGCAACCCCGCCGCGAACCCGGCCAGCCGGTCCAACAACTCGTCCGCCGACCGCACCCCCGACAGACCCAGGCCGGACAAGACCAGACCGGTGTCCGTCGCATGCACATGCGCGTCGACGAACGCCGGCGTCACCACCGCGCCGCCCAACTCCACCACCACGTCCGCGCGAGGAGCATCCGCGTCCAGCCCCAGCCAGGCGATCCGGCCCGCCCGCACCAGCAACGCCGTCGCCCCCGGCTGCGCCGGGCAGTACAACCTGCCACCCCGGTACAACACCGCCGGCAGATCGACCCGATCCGCCCCGCCAACCATCACCCGAGTCGTCATGACGTTCAGTCTGCCGTGAGGCGGGCCTCGAACAGACCTCGCACGCCCGGCTCAGAAGTCAACAACCGCAGCGCCAACTCCGCATGCCCCGGCACGAACCCATTTCCCACCAGCAACGTCACATCCGCCGCCAACCCCTCGGCACCCAACGCCGCCGCAGAAAAACTCGTCGCCATCGAGAAGAAGACCACTGTTCCGCCGTCCGCCGTGGCCAGCACCGCACCATGCTCACACCCCGCGACGTCGACACAGACCACCGTCACATCGGCCGCCGACCCCAACGCCGCCCGTACCGCAGCCGACACCGCCACCGGGTCCCGGGCGTCCGCGACCACCGTCGCCGCGGCCAGGCCGGCACTCACCAACCGGTCCCGCTCCGACCCGGTCGGCACCACCGCCACCGTACGGCCGGCACCCGCCCGCCGCGCCGCGGCCAACGCCAACGAACCGCTCTTGCCGGCACCACCGAGCACCGCGACCCGGACCCCGACCCGGGGATCCGCCGGCAGTTGCGCACGCACCACCCGGTCGGTCAGCGCCGGGGCGCCACACACGTCCAGCACCGCCAACGCCAGCGGCTCCGGCAGGTCGGGCGGCAGGACCGCGACCACCGTACGGCCGAAGAGGATGGCATGGCCCTCACACGGAACCTGCTCGCTGTCACCACGCCAACCGGCCAGGCCGTCCGTGACCGCCAACGGCGTCAACGTCAACGAGACCAGGCTCGCCACCCGGTCACCCACCCGCACTCCAGCGGTCGCCATCGGGCCGACCGCCTCGACCGTGCCGATCAGCATCCCACCGGACCCGGTCACCGGGTTGTGCATCTTGCCCCGCCGCCCGATTATGTCCAGCACCTCTGCCCTGATCTCCGGGCCGACCCCACCGTGCTTCTCCCGCAACTGCCGGAAGCTGGCCGCGTCCAAGTTGAGCCGCTCGACCCGGATCCGGATCTCGTCGGCCCCGACGCGCGGGTCGACGTTCAACCGCCACGCCGCCTGCGGCAACACCCCGACCGGCTCCAACACCCGGTGCAGTCCGACCGGTGACGTCACCGCGCACCTCCTCCGCTAGGCAGCCAGACCGATCCGCTAGGAAGCCAGACCAACAGAACCCAACTTCAGGCCTGACGGAACAGGAAGACTTACGGCAGAATAGTGACTCTTCGAAAGAATATCCAGCTACCTCCGGAGCGTCCGTCGAGGCGAACCGGCCAGGAGGACCGATGCCGCAACCCATCTCGGCAGGCACCACGCCGGTCACCGCCGCTCAGCCGTACGAGTACCGCCGGCGCCCGCTCGTCGAACCCGACTGGACTCGCCTACCTGGCTGGCGCCACGTCACCATCGACCAGTGGCACAGCGCGCAGTGGCAGCGAGCGCACTGCGTCAAGAACATCGGCCAACTCCACGCCGTCCTGGGCGACCTCGTCGACGACGCCTTCTACGCCGACCTCACCGCCGACCAGAACCACCACGCGACCATGTCCATGCTGATCACCCCCCAGATGATCAACACGATGGTCCCGGCGGCGGCACCGGACACCGACACCCTGCGCGCCGACCCCGTCCGGCGGTACATGCTCCCGCTGGCCAGCGATCGCCGCACCGACTGGCCGTCGCATCCGTACGCCAGCCGCGACTCGCTCCACGAACACGACATGTGGGTAGCCGAAGGTCTCACCCACCGCTACCCCACCAAGGTGCTTGCCGAACTGCTCGCCACCTGCCCGCAGTACTGCGGGCACTGCACCCGGATGGACCTGGTCGGCAACTCCACACCCACAATCGACAAACTGCGACTCACCCTCAAACCGACCGCCCGCTACCAGGCCCAACTCGACTACCTGCGGTCCCATCCCGGTGTACGTGACGTGGTCGTCTCCGGCGGCGACGTCGCCAACCTGCCGTGGCGGCACCTTGAGACCTACCTGCAGCAGCTACTGGAAATCGACACCATCCGCGACATCCGGCTCGCGACGAAGGCACTCATGGGCCTACCCCAGCACTGGTTGCAGCCCGAGGTCGTCGCGGGCCTCGAACGAGTCGCCCGGGTAGCCGCCGACCGCGGGGTCAACCTCGCCATCCACACGCACGTCAACCATCAGCAGTCACTGACCCCACTGGTCGCCCAGGCGGCCCAGGCCGCGCTGGACGCCGGAGTCCGGGACGTACGCAACCAGGGAGTTCTGATGCGCGACGTCAACGCCGATCCGGGCACCCTGCTCGACCTCTGCTTCGCACTCCAGGGCGAAGCAGGCATCCTGCCCTACTACTTCTACCTGTGCGACATGATCCCCAACGCCGAACACTGGCGGGTCCCCGTCTGGGCCGCACAGCAACTCCAGCACGACATCATGGGCTACCTGCCCGGCTATGCCACCCCGCGGATCGTGTGCGACGTGCCTCTGGTGGGGAAGCGGTGGGTACACATGCTCACCGAGTACGACCGGGAGCACGGCATCTCCTACTGGACCAAGAACTACCGCACCTCGCTGGACAGCGACGACTCACTCGATCGGCGCTACCCGTACTACGATCCGATCGACACCCTGCCCGACTCCGGAAGACAATGGTGGTCGCGGACCCTCACCGCCTCGCACGGATGACCTGACGCCCACCACGATCAAGCATCGGGGCTGTGGGTCACTTCGCGAAGTGACCCACAGCCCCGATGGTGGTCTAAAGACAGGTCAGCCGCTGAAGGCATCCTTGACGTTGCGGCCAGCTTCCTTGGCGTGCTCCCCGGCCTGCTTCGTCCGCGCCTTGCCGGCCTCCGTCGCACCCTCCGCCTGCAACTGCTCGTTGTCGGTCGCGGCGCCGTAGCGCTCCTTCGCCTGGCCCTTGAGTTCGTCGGCCTTATTGCGTGCCTTGTCGGTCATGCCCATGGTCGATCACTCCTCCGGGATAGCGGCCGGCACCGTGTCCGCCCGTGCCTTCCTCAATGCCCAGGTCCGAGCGGATCAAACCAGCAGCGATGCCCGATGGAGGTCTTGTGTCGTTGGCGGGTCGCACACTCTGTACAGCGTCCTAGGATGTCAGCACGGAGGGTCGCGGTGCCGCAGGCAAGATCAACGTCAGGTCAACTTGGGCGGCCGTGACTCGTACGGCGTAGAAAGCACCACTGTGGTCCGTGTCGTCACGTTGGCGGCGGTGCGGATCTCCTGCAACAACCGCTCCAGATCCGCCGGGCTCACCACCCTGACCAGCAGCAGATAGAAGTCCTCCCCCGCCACCGAATAGCAGGAGTCGATCTCGGCCAGATGTGACAGCCGCTCCGGCGCGTCATCGGGCTGGGACGGATCCAGCGGCCGGATCGCGACGAACGCGCTCAACGGCAGACCCACCGCCTCGTACGACACCCGTGCGCTGTAGCCCTTGACGACGCCCCGCTGTTCCAGCCGCCGTACCCGCTGATGCACGGCGGACACCGACAGGCCGACCCGCTCGGCCAGATCGGTGTAGGACACCCGGCCGTCCGTGGTCAACGCGGCGACGATTGCCCGATCGGTCTCCTCCACGGCGAGAAACCTACCGCCGTCGGGTCCCCGGTGCGACAGCGATACCCGTCCGTACGCCAGACCGGACGCCGACGGTGTCAGCCCCGGGCCAACGCACGGGAGATCACCACCCGCTGAATCTGGTTGGTGCCCTCGACGATCTGCAGCACCTTCGCCTCACGCAGGTAGCGCTCGACCGGATTGTCCGAGACGTAGCCGTACCCGCCGAGCACCTGGACCGCGTCCACCGTGACCCGCATCGCGACATCCGTGGCGAACAGTTTCGCCTTCGCCGACTCGGTCGCGTACGGCCGCCCGGCGTCGCGCAACCGCGCCGCCGCCAACGTCATCGCCCGCGCCGCCGAGACCTGGGTGGCCATGTCCGCCAGCATGAACCCCAGACCCTGCAGGTCGATGATCCGACGGCCGAACTGTTCACGCTCACGGGCATGACCCACCGCGTGGTCCAGCGCCGCCTGAGCCAGCCCCACCGCACACGCGGCGATCCCCAGACGCCCCGCCGCCAGCGCCGCCATCGCGACCGCGAAGCCCTGGCCGGCGTCGCCCACCAGCTGGTCCGCCGGCACCCGGGCGTCGTCGAAGATCAACTGGGCGACGGGCGACGACCGCAGCCCCATCGTCCGCTCGGCCTGCTGCGGACACACCCCGGCGGTGCCCGCCGGGATCAACAGGCAGGAGACGCCGTCCCGTCCCGGCCCACCCGTGCGGCAGAACACGTTGTAGAAGTCCGCCACCGCCGCGTGGGTGATCCACGCCTTCGTACCCGACACCACGAGATCGTCGCCGTCGCGGACCGCCCGGGTCGTCAACGCCGCCGCGTCCGACCCGCCCTGCGGCTCGCTGAGGCAGTACGCCCCGAGCAGCTCGCCGCCGAGCATCTCCGGCAACGACTTGCGCTGCCGAGACGTGCCGAACTCGGCCACCGGATAGCAGGACAGCGTATGCACGCTGACCGCCTCGGCGACGGCCAACCAGCGGCTCGCCAGGACCTCCAGCACCTGCAGATAGACCTCGTACGGCTGACCACCCCCGCCGTCGGCCTCGGCGAACGGCAGGCCGAGCAGGCCGGCGCGGCCCAGGGTCCGGATCACCTCGCGAGGAAACTCCCCACGGTGTTCGAAGTCGTCAACCCGACCGGCGAGCTCCCGGTCGGCCAGCTCGGTGGTCAGCTCGATCAGGTCGTGCGCCTCGGGGGTCGGCAGGACACGGTCGATGATCATGACGGCGCTCCAGGGGTGATGAGCGGTTCGGCGCCGATCGTGGTGACGGCCGGCGGTGCCACATCGACACGAAATCAGCTTAACGTTCGTTTGGTAGGTGGTGTCGGCGGCAGTCCCAACGCACCCGACACCACCGCTCTGGTCCAGCCGGCGTCGGTCAGCAACGCGGGATGATCGACGAACTGATCCACCCCGCCCAGCAACGGAAGCCCCCGCAATCCGGCCTCTTCGATCGAACCCCGCAACGCGCGAACGAACCGGCCGGCGTCGAGCACCAGGAACGGCCGGTCGTGAAACGGACGCACCGTCGGCTCCACCGGACCGGCCAGACCGAGACGATTGGTCCGCACCGCCACCAGCTCGTACGCCCGGCACAGCTGTCGTTGCCGGACGCGCGGGTCGACGGCGCCCAGCACGCCGGCGAGCACCGTGGCGAGGCCATCATGGTCGGACGATCCGGCGAAGGCGGTCCCCAACCACTTGCCGTACGGTGGATAACGACGGTCCAGCAGCAGCGTGAGCCGCATCAGGTCACGGACGAGCCGGGCGGCGATCACCCGGCCGCCGACATCGTCGTCCACCTCGCCGCACCGGCCGACGAAAGGCTCCTCGCCCGCTACCCGCGACCAGCCACCGGCCAGCACGTACCGCCAGACGTCAGGTGGATACCAGGCCAACCGGGCACGTCGTACGCCGAGCCCGCCGACCTGGTTCGGGTCGGCCGTGCCGCACGCCGGTCCAGCCGGCAACCCGTCATGGAACACGTCACCGCCGGTGAACTCGGCCAACCGCTGGGTCGGTGCCGCGAGCCAGTCCAGCAGGCCCACGCCGTCCAGCGGATCGAAGCCGAGCGCCCGTCGGCACCAGTCACCCACCTCGAGGACCGTCACCCCGTGCCGGGGTCCGTCGCACGCCGGCACGCCGAGGCTGCGGTCGGCGTCCGGAGCGAACCTGGTCGGCACCCCCTGAAACGTCGCCGGCAGCTCCCGGCCGACCGCGGCCAGCACCTCGTCGACCAGGCCGGCGTCCGCACCGGCCAGCAGGATCTGCACCCGCGGACCCCAGTCATGATCCCGGGACCGGGGTGTGTCGTAGCCGAACAGCTCCGAACCACTGTCCATCCGGGCCGCCGCGTACCGCAACCCCGGGAACCGGGCGGTGAGCACCGGCGCCACCACCTCGTGGTGGAATCGCCGGCTCAGCTCCAGGCCAGGCAGGAAGCTCATGTCGGCAGCCTGCCGCACCAGACCGCGCCGCGCCGGACATCCCGCCGGCTGACGCGGCGGTGTCACCGGTGTATGCGAGGCTCGACGGCGTGACCCGACAACTCCCCCTGCTCGCCGTCGACGCCCCCGGCCTGTACTTCCGGGCCTTCTTCGGCGTGCCCGAGGCCGCTGCCCGTACCGACGCCGGCGAGCCGGTCAACGCGGTACGGGGCTTCCTCGACATGCTGGCCGCACTGATCACCAGACGCCGACCGGGTGCGCTGATCTGCGCGCTCGACCACGACTGGCGCCCCGCCTGGCGGGTCGAGTTGCTGCCCACCTACAAGGCGCACCGGCTGGCACCGGACGGCGGCGAGATCGTGCCCGACAGCCTCAGCGCACAGATCCCGGTGCTGTTGGAGGTACTGGCCGCGCTCGGTGTGCCGGCCATCGGCGCCACCGGCTACGAAGCCGACGACGTGCTGGGCACCCTCGCCACCCGACAGGCCGGTCCGGTCGAGGTGGTCTCCGGTGACCGTGACCTGTTCCAACTCGTCGACGACGACCACCCGGTCCGGCTGCTCTACATCGGCCGGGGCGTGGCCAGGCTGGACGACTGCGACGACGCCGCCGTCCGGGCCCGCTTCGGCGTGCCAGCCGCCGCGTACGCCGATTTCGCGGCGTTGCGCGGCGATCCCAGCGACGGGCTGCCCGGCGTACCCGGGGTCGGCGCCAAGACCGCCGCCCGGCTACTCGAACGTTACGGCGACCTCGCCAGCCTGGTCGCGGCGCTCGACGACCCACATGCTGGCTTCGCTGCCGGACTACGCGCCCGGCTCGCCGCCGCCCACGACTACCTGTCGGTCGCGCCGAGGGTGGTCCGCGTCGCCCGGGACGTGGAGCTGGCCGCCCCACCCGTACGGCTGCCGGCCGCACCGGCCGACTCGCAGGAACTCATGAGACTCGCCGCCCGGTGGAACCTGGCCGGGTCCTGCCGGCGGATGGTCGACGCGATGGCCCGCGACCCGGAACCGGACGCCGCTGACCGCGACCCCGACAAGGCAGTGCCGGACGACGGCGGATCAGGGATTGAAACCGTTGAACCCGCCTGAGCCACTCGGCGTGTTCCGGTCGCTGCCGGCGGTCGAGCCGCTGCGCATCGGGGTGAAGCCGTTCGCTCGTGCCGGCGCGGCCGGTGGCGCCGCCGGCGCCGCCGTGCGCTGCGCGATCCGCGCATCCAGGTACGCCGCCGCCGCCCGGTCCTCCTCGGTGGGGGCGGACAGCACCGCGTACACCAGACCGATCACCACGAGCAGCACCGCCACGCCGATCGGCACCAGCAGGGTCGCCGCCGTGGCGCCGGTGAGCAACCCGGTCGGCTCGTGCAGGTGCACCGACATGGCGGTCATCCCGGTGAAGTGCATCCCGTTGACGGCGACGCCCATCAGCAGCGCCGATCCGGTCATCGCCAGTGGGCGCCGGACGGTGACCGCCAGCCACAGCGCCACGGTCGCCGCGACCACCGCGATCAGGATCGACAGAGCCACGCGGCCCGGGTCGTAGCCGATGTCACCGTGCAGCCGCATCGCGGCCATTCCGGTGTAGTGCATCGCGGCCACTCCCAGCCCGGTGAGCACCCCGCCGGACAGGATCTTCAGCAACGACGGTCGACCGAAGCCGACCAGGAACAGCCCGATCGCGACGGCGGCGATCGCGAGCACCGCGCTGGCGATGGTGATCCCGATGTCGTACCGGATCTGGGTACCCGCCACGGCGAAGCCCAGCATCGCCATGAAGTGCATGGTCCAGATCGCGGTGCCGCCGATGGCGAAGGCGGCGAGCACCAGCCACCAGGTACGCCGCCCCGGGGTGGTCGACTCACGTACCCGTACGGCACAGATCAGTCCCAGGAAGGAACCGAGCACCGACAACGCGTAGCTCAGCGTCGGTGTGATGAAGCCGTACTCGAAATGGTTGATCTCTGCCACGTCCGCCCCCTCAAGCCCCAGCAACCGGCTGGTAAGTCCCCGGGAATGATCGTGAGCAGCCAAAACGCGCTCCGCAAGCGAACGTTCGGTTGTTTCGTCGGACCGTTTTCACATCGTGACGTGTCGGGGCAGCAGATCGCGCGTTTCGACACGATCTGCGTTTGAGCGCCTACTGAGCGTCAGGTGACGATATGGAAGGCCAGCACCCCGCGCTGCAACGCGGTCACCGCCTGTGCCGCGGTCTTCGCCAGCTGCGGTGAGCTGCCCCGCGCCTGGGCCAGTTGTCCGAGCATGTCGGCGACCTGACGTGCCCACCGGACGAAGTCTCCCGCCGGCATCTCCCCGTCCAGGCTGTCCCCGCTGGCCAGCACCTTCGCCAACGGCTCGCCCCGCGCCCACCGGTACACCGGCCAGACGAAGCCCAGATCCGGCTCCCGGGTGGACTCCAGGCCCGCGGCGGCCTCGTCGGCTTCCAGCCCGGCCCAGATCTGCGTGGTGGCGTCCACCGCTTCGGTGACCGCCCCACGCGGCATCGCCGCCCGCTCGTCGACGTCCCGGCGGGCCTCGTACACCAGCACCGAGACGGCAGCGGCCAACTCCGCCGGGCCGAGCCTGTCCCAGATCCCCCCGCGCAGACATTCGGCTACCAGCAGGTCGGTCTCCGTCCAGATCCGGGCCAGCATCCGACCCGCGTCGCTGACCGTACCCTCGGGCGTCAGATAGCCACGATCGGTGAGCAGCCCGCAGACCCGGTCGAAGGTCCGGGTCAACGATCCGGTGCGCCCCGACACCCGGGAACGCAGCTCGTCGGTGTCGCGGGCCAGCCGGCGGCGACGCTCCGCCCACCGGGCGTGCTCCTCCCGGTCCGGACAGCTGTGGCAGGGGTGCCGGCGCAGCTCGGCCCGCAACTGTTCGACCCGATCGTCCGTCCCGTCACCGCCCCCACGGCCCCGGCGACGGCCGCCGTGGCGGGCCAGCCCGGTGCCGGCCACCGCTGCCGCGAGATCCCGGCGGGCCGCCGTGGACCGGTGATTGAAATTCTTGGGCACCCGCACTCGGGCCAGTACCTCGGCCGGCGACGTGAAGTCACTGGCCGCGACCCGGCCCGCCCACCGATCCTGGGTCAGCACCAGTGGCCGAGGCTCGCCGAACCCACCCGTGCTCGGGTCCAGCACCACCGCCAGGCCGGCGCGCCGGCCTGAAGGCACCCGGATGACGTCGCCGACCCGCAACCGCTCCAGCGATTCGGCCGCCGCGGCCCGCCGTTGATGCTGGCTGCGGCGGGCCACCTCACGCTCCCGGTCGGCGATCGCCACCCGCAGGTCGAAGTACTCGTCGAAGTCGCCCAGGTGGCAGCTCACCTCGGCGCCGTACGCCTCGATCGTCTCGGTGTTGTGCTGCACCTGCCGCGCCAGGCCGACCACCGACCGGTCCGCCTGGAACTGGGCGAACGACGACTCCAGCAGCTCACGGGCGGCGTCCGCGCCGACCGAGCCGACCAGGTTGACCGCCATGTTGTACGACGGGCGGAAACTCGACCGCAGCGGGTAGGTACGGGTCGACGCCAGCCCGGCGACGTGCCGCGGGTCGACCTCCGGTGACCAGACCACCACCGCGTGGCCCTCCACGTCGATGCCGCGCCGACCGGCCCGCCCGGTGAGCTGGGTGTACTCGCCCGGTGTCAGATCGACGTGCGCTTCGCCATTGTACTTGACCAGCCGCTCCAGCACCACACACCGGGCCGGCATGTTGATCCCCAGGGCGAGCGTCTCGGTGGCGAACACCGCCTTGATCAGACCCCGGACGAACAGATCCTCGACGACCTCCTTGAACGCCGGCAGCATGCCGGCGTGGTGCGCCGCCAACCCCCGCTCCAGACCCTCGAGCCAGCCCCAGTAGCCGAGCACCGACAGATCCTCCGCCGGCAGGCTGGCCAGCCTCGACTCGGCCACCCGACGGATCTCGACGCGCTCCTCCGGCGTGGTCAACCGCAGCCCGGCCGCCAGGCACTGCGCGACGGCGGCGTCACAGCCGGCCCGGCTGAACACGAACACGATCGCCGGCAGCAGCCCGTCACGGTCGAGCCGCTCGATCACGTCGGCGCGGGCCGGTGGCCGCCAGCGCGGGCCGCGACCACCGGACCGGCCCCAACCGGGCCCCTGCGTACGGCCGTCGCCGAGCTCCAGCCGCCGCAGCATCTCCCGGCTGTACCGCAGCAGCTCAGGATGTACGTCGTGCTTGCGGGCCGCGTCGGCGTCATGGAACAGGTCGAACATCCGCCGGCCCACCAGCATGTGCTGCCACAGAGGTACCGGACGGTGCTCGCTGACCACCACCTCGGTCTCGCCACGGACGGTGACCAGCCAGTCGGCGAACTCCTCCGCGTTGGAGACCGTGGCCGACAGCGACACCAGTGTGACCGATGGCGGGAGATGGATGATCACCTCCTCCCAGACCGCACCCCGGAACCGGTCGGCGAGGTAGTGGACCTCGTCCATCACCACGTACGCGAGCCCGTCGAGGGTGGCCGAGCCGGCGTAGAGCATGTTGCGCAGCACCTCGGTGGTCATCACCACCACCGGCGCGTCGCCGTTGATCGCGTTGTCGCCGGTCAGTAGCCCCACCTGGGCGGCACCGTACCGGGCCACCAGGTCGTGGTACTTCTGGTTGGACAACGCCTTGATCGGGGTGGTGTAGAAGCACTTGCGGCGGACACCGTGCGGGGTCGGCGACCCGCCCCGCAACGCCAGATGGACGGCGAACTCACCGACCACTGTCTTGCCCGCACCGGTCGGGGCGCAGACCAGCACACCGCTGCCCCGTTCGAGAGCCTGGCAGGCCGACCGCTGGAAATCGTCCAGATCGAACCCGAGATCGAGGGCGAACTCCTCGAGCGCGGGAAAGGTGGAGGCCTGCGCGGCCCGGCGGCGCGCCGCTGCGTACCGCTCGGCGGGGCTCGACATACCGCAAGATTAATCACAGCCGACCGGTTACGTCCCACTCAGGGCAACCCGCAGGGCCGCGAGCCCACCTCGGTAGGGTGCATGGGTGCACGAACCACCCGACCGGCCCCGGCTGCGCCCCGTCGAGGCCGTGCTGTTCGATTTCCATGGCACCCTCGCCCAGGTGGAGGACTCCGTCCGGTGGGTGACTCGCAGTGCCGAGGCGTGCGGTGTCACCCTCGACCGGGGCCGGGCCACCGTGCTCGCGGACCGGCTGTTGACCGCCGGCCGGGCCGGCGGACCGCCGCCCCACCGGGTGCCGCCGCCCTTGGCCGAGGTGTGGGCCGACCGTGACCTGTACCCCGAGGCGCACCGGGCGGCGTACACCGGGCTGGCGGCTACCGTCGACAGCGGTGTGACCGGGCTGGCCGACGCCCTCTACGAGCGGCTGCTCGTCCCCGACGGCTGGCTGCCGTACGCGGACACCGCAGCGACGTTGCGCACCCTGCACACCGCCGGGGTGCCGGTGGCGGTGGTCAGCAACGTCGGCTTTGACATCCGGCCGCACTTCGCGGCCTGGGGGCTGGCCGACCTGGTCGACGCCTGGGCACTGTCGTTCGAGGTCGGCCGTTGCAAGCCCGACCCGGCGATCTTCCTACGGGCCTGCGGGATGCTGCGGGCCGACCCGGAACGCACCCTGATGGTCGGCGACACCCCGGCCGACGCCGGCGCGGTACGGGCGGGATGCGCCACCCTGGTCCTGCCGGCGGCCGACGCCGGCCGGGCCAATGGCCTGGCCGCCGTGCTCGACCTGGCCACCGGAGGGCCCGAAACCTGATCGGCTGACGCGGCCCGGGTCGTTGCCGATCCGGCACGTGTCAGCGCAGCAGCCGCAGCGCGCCCGGCACGGCGGTGACCGTCACCGGCAGTGGCCCCAGCCGTTCCCCGTCGGCATAGCCGACCACCCCGGCCGCATCGAGGGTGACCTGGCGGGCACGGAATCCGCGCACCTGCGGGTGGTCAAGGTGACTGCCCCGGTAGACCCGGGGCTTGATCCGGATCAGGGTGCCCCGTCCGACCGGACCGGCGACCACCACGTCGAGCAGCCCGTCCGTCGGATCCGCCGCCGGGCAGACCCGCATCCCACCGCCGTAGCTGGCACAGTTGCCGACCGCGACCAGCACCGCGTCGAGTTCGTACGGTTCGCCGTCGAGCGTCACGCGATAGCGGCGGGCCCGCAGCCGGGCCAGCTCGATCAGGATGGCGAGGTCGTAGCGGCTCGGGCCGGACGGCCACCGCATCCGGTTGGCGCGCTCGTTGACGATCGCGTCGAACCCGGCGGCCAGCACCGCGCCGTACCAGTGGTCCGGCCGGCCCGCCGCGCTGACCCGGGCCAGATCGACCCGATGCTCCCGGCCGGTGCGCAGCGCGTCGGCGATCAGCGTCACCGCCGCGATCGGATCGGTCGGGAAGCCGGTGGCGGCGGCGAAGTCGTTGCCGGTGCCCGTCGGCACCGGCCCCAGCGGGACACCCGTGCCGGCCAACGCCTGCAGTGCCGCGTGCACGGTGCCGTCGCCGCCGACGGTGACCAGCGCGGCCGCCGCACCGGCCACCGCTGCCCGGCAGGCATCCGATGCCTCGGCGGCGCTGCTCGCGGCGAGCAGGTGCACCGGGCGGCCGGTGCCGGCGAGCAGGTCGCAGACCGTCGGCAGCAGTCCGGTGCGCCGGCCCCGGCCGGCCACCGGATTAGCCAGCACCGCGACCGCACCGGCCGGGGTCCCGTCCGGTGCGGTCGCGGTACTCACGTCATGTCGTCGTAGCGACGCTCGATCGGCAACGGCTTCGGCACCGGTTCCGTCGACACGATCGGGGCGGGTGTCTCGGTGCGGTCCGCGACCGACACCGGCTGCGGATCGTCGTCCAGCGGCGACGCCTCGTCGTCGTCGACCCCGGCGTACATCTCCTTGCCCCGGCCGCGCCGCTTGTCGTTGAGGAACGCCACTCCGACCGCGACGAAGTACAGCAGCGCCAGGCACCCGGCCAGCAGGGTCATCCCGAACGGACCCGGGTCCGGCGTGGCGATGGCGGCGAATGCGAAGCAGATGAAAACCACCACCCGCCACCAGCCGAGCAGCTGGCGGGCACTGACCACACCGGTGAAGTTGAGCATCAACAGCACCAGCGGGAACTCGAACGCGACTCCGAACAGCAGGAGCATCGTCGTCACGAACGAGATGTAGCGGGTCACCTCGAGTTGGGTGGACAACCCGGTGACACCCATCTCGAGCAGGAACGCCAGGCCCTTGTCGACCACGAAGTAGGCCAGTGCCGCGCCGGCGACGAACAGCGGCGCCGCGATCGAGACGAAGACGTAGGCCCACTTGCGTTCGTGACGGTGCAACCCGGGCGCGATGAAGGCCCAGAGCTGGTAGAGCCAGACCGGGCCGCCGACGATCAGGCCGATCCAGAGCGCCAGCTTCAGCTTGAGAACGAGGCCGTCCGCCGGTGACAGCTGCAGGAAGTCCCGGCAGCTGCCGTCCGCGGTCACCTCGCCGGTGCCGGGCAGCTTGCAGTACGGCTGCTTGAGTAGATGGTACGCCGGATCCGCCAGGAAGTAACCGACGATCAGACCGAAGACGATCGCCAGCGCGGCCCAGAACAGCCGGGTACGCAGCTCACGGAAGTGCTCGATCAGCGTCATCGAGCCGTCGGAGGCGCGGTCGAACTTGCTCGGACCGCGCCGGCGCAGGGCGAAGCCCACCGGAGGCGACCTCTCCGGTCAGTTCGCGTCGCGGACGCGCTGCGGCTGCTCGGCAGCCGCAGGTGGCTGGTAGCCGGGCTGATGCACGCTGGTCGGCTCGATGATCGGCTCGGCCTGGTACGGCGCGCGGCCGTGCTGGGCGTCGGCCTTCTCGGCGAGGTCCTTGTCGTCGTCGGCCAGGCTCTTGGTCTCGGCCTTGATGATCCGCAGGGAACGGCCGAGTGACCGCGCCGCGTCCGGCAGCCGCTTGGCGCCGAACAGCAGGATCAGCACGACCACGAGGACGGCGATGTGCCACGGTCGCAGGGCATGCATGGCATAGCTCCAGTCGGTGCGTCGGGTGGTGACCTGCCCATCGTACGTGCGTTCGCTGGGTCCGCCACCTGCCAGACCGGGTCAATCTGGCCTGGTCGGTGCAGTCTCAACCACGGTCAACTGACCCGTCAACAACGCGGGTCCCACCGCTTCGGTGCCCACCGCTGGCACTGACTGAACAGGCCAGGTCGGCATGGGCCGCGAGGTCAGCCCGGCCGGCCCGGGCGGGCGAGGGTACGGCGACGCTCGCCCTCGGCCAGGCTGCGTTCCAACGCCTCGACCCGCGACTGCAGCCGCTGCGCCTGCGTCGCCAACGCCTCCACCTGCGCCTGCCGGCGCTGCAGCGCCAGGACCGCCCGGCGCAGGGCCGGCAGGCGCACCAGCACCGCACGGACCGCCAGGACGAGGACCAGCAGGGCGCACCCCGCCACGGCAAGGAGGATCCAGGTCAGCATCCGAGCAGACTATCCGGAACCGGACGGACCCGCTGGGGTGGCGGCGGGGACCGCGTACGCCGCCAACGCGGCCGCCGCCGCGTCATGGACCTCGGCGACCAACTCGGCCGGGGCGACGACCGTCACCTCCGGGCCGAGGCCGAGCACGAACCGCCGAGCCCAGGCCAGGTCCGTCACCCGCAACGTGACCAGCCACTCGCCGTTCGGTTCGGGGCGGACCTCGTCGCACGGGTAGTACTCGGTGATCCACCGGCCACCGCGACCGATCCGCAGGGTGACCGCCGGCAGGTCCGGGGTGGGTTGGAAAGCCGCTTCCCGAGGTTCGTACCGGGACGCCCGCGCAGGTACGACAGCGGCCTCGTCCAGCTCGACCATGGCGTCGATCCGGTCGGCCCGGAACAACCGGACCGCTTCGGCCCGTCGGCACCATGCCTCCAGGTAGCCCCGGCCACCGATCATCAACATCCGGATCGGGTCGACGACCCGCTCGGAGGTCTCGTCGCGGGCAGCCGTGTAGTAGGTGATCCGCACCGCCCGACCGCTCTGCGTCGCCGCCCGCAGCCCGTCCAACCGGGCCACGTCGCCGGGCAGCCCCACCGCGACCGGCGTGCCGGCCACCTCCCCCGCCGCGTCCTCGATCTTGGCCAGCGCCCGCTCGACGGCCTCGCGGCTGGCCAGACCCGGCGTCTCGGCGAGCATCCGCAGCGCCACCACCAGCGCCAGCGCCTCGTCCGGGGTGAGTCGCAGCGGCCGGTCGATCCCGGCGTCGTAGGTGATGGTCACCCGATCACCGTCGAACGCCATGTCGATCAGGTCACCCGGCCCGTAGCCGGGCAGGCCGCACACCCACAGCAGTTCCAGATCCTCCCGCAGCTGACGGCCGGTCGTGCCCAGGTCCGCAGCGGCCTGGGCGATGTCCACGCCCGGTCGGGCGAGCAGGTACGGCACCAGGTTCAGCAGCCGGGCGAGCCGGTCGGCCGACGCCCGTGACCCGGTCGACTTCGTCGTGGTCACGCAGGTGCCTCCGGTTCGTGTGCCGCGACGATTTCCTTCAGCCGTTGGATCACCAGTTCGCGTACCTCCGGTGGGTCGAGCACCCGCACGTCCGCGCCGTAGCCGGCCAACTGCCCGGCGAGGCCTTCCGCCTCGGCGTACCGCAGCGTCAGCCGGTCGCCGTCCGGACCGGTGGCGCAGGTCTCCGCCGAACGGCGTAGCCCCGCGGCCCGGCCCGGCCGGGCCAGCACGGTGGCCAGCCCGGTGCGCTCCACCGGACCGGACCAGCGCGCGACGTGACTCAGCAGGTCGACGTCGGCAGGTGGGGTGTAGTCACCGGGCCGGCCGGTGACACGCACCGGACCGACGACCCGGGACAGCCGGAAGCAGCGGGTCGCCTGCCGGTCCCGGTCGTGCCCAACGACGTACCAGCGGCCCCGCCAGCAGGCCACCCCCCAGGGCTGCACCCGGCGGTGGGTGGGCGCGTCGCCGCTGGGTACCCGGTAGTCGAAGCTGACCGGCCGCCGGTCGCGGGCGGCGGCCGTGAGCGCGGCGAACGCCGGGTCCACGGTCACCACCGGCTCCACTCCGAGAGTGGCGTGCGGATCCACGTCGACACCGGCGGCACGCAGCTTGGCCAGCCCGGACGATGCGGCAGCGGCCAGGCCGGCGTGCTGCCACAGCCGCGCCGCGATCCCGACCGCGGCGGCCTCCTGCGGCTCCAACGGAATGTCGGGCAGCGCGTAGTCGCGGCGGGCGATCCGGTAGCCGGGCTCGCTGTCGAAGGCGCTGGCCGTGCCGGTCTCCAGCGGTACGCCGAGTTCTCGCAGCTCAGCCTTGTCGCGTTCGAACTTGCGCTGGAACGCTTCGTGGTCACGGCCGTCGGTCGGATCGTGTTCGTAGCCGGGTACGGTCGCGGCGATCTGCGCGGCGGTCAGGAACCGCCGCGTCGACAACAGGCAGATCACCAGATTGACCAGGCGCTCGGTCCGGTTGCGGGACACGGCACGACGCTAGCAGTGTCGGCGCGGCACCGAAGGCCCGCCCGGCTGGCGTCGCGCCGTGTTGGTTACCGTGCCCGACATGGTGCGATGGCGTAGTGGCACGGTGACCGGAATCCGGCGACGCTGGCGGGACGCGGTCGAGTTGGACGTCGCGATCGACGACGGGCCGACCCGGGCACTGGCCTATCCGCGACTCGTCGGCGAACCCGAGCCCGGCGACCGGGTGCTGCTCAACGTCGGAGCGCTGCTGATGGGGCTGGGTACCGGCGGGTACGCGCTGGTGGTGGCGATCCCGGACCGGCTACCGGTCGACCCGCCGGGCGGCGCCGACCGCGACGACGGGCACCTGGTGAAGGCACGCTACACCCCACTGCAGGCCATCGTCTGCGGGGTCGACGAGGAGGCCTCGCCGCACCGGCGGGTACTCGCCGAGGCCGAGGACCTGACCGGCATGCCGGTGGTCACCGCCGACCTGCACTCGGCGCTGCCGGCGATCGTCGTCGGGGCGCTCGCCGACCGGCCCGGGCTGCGGATCGCGTACGTGATGACCGACGGTGGCGCACTGCCGGCCGGATTCTCCCGCACGCTCGCCGGACTGGCCGCGACGATCGTGGGCACGGTCACCGTCGGACAGTGTTTCGGCGGCGATCTGGAGGCCACCACCACCCACAGCGGACTGCTGGCGGCCCGGCACGTGTTGCACGCCGACGTGACGGTGCTCTGCCAGGGCCCCGGGAACCTGGGCACCGGCACCCGGTGGGGATTCTCCGGCGTCGCGGTCGGTGAGGCGGTCAACGCCGCCGCGGTACTCGGGGGCCGACCGATCGGCGCGCTACGGATCTCCGCCGCCGACCCACGGCCCCGCCACCGCGGCGTGTCGCACCACAGCGTGACCGCGTACGGCCGGGTGGCGCTGACACCGGCCGACCTGGTGGTGCCGACGGAGCTGCCGGCGCAGATCGCCGCCGAGGTCGACGCCGCGCTGGCGGGGCTGGCCGCGCCGGTGGGGCGCCACCGGGTGGTACGGGTGGCGACGGACGGCCTGGACGCGGCGCTGCGGGCCAGCCCGGTGCCGCTGCGCACGATGGGTCGGGATCTCGCCGGCGACCACGCCTACTTCGTGGCCTGCGCGGCGGCTGGACGCTACGCGGCGACGCTGGTCGACCGGACGGGCACCCGCGAAGGGTGACCGGCCGGCGGCGGTCAGCTGACGATGATCAGGACGGCCCAGGCCGCCAGGATCAGACCGAGCGCCGTGGCCAGCACCCAGGTCGGCACGGTGTACTCGCCACGCCGGTTGCGGGCGATCTCCTCGGCGATCTTGGTGCGACGGCGCTCCAGCCAGGTCTCCGACTTCGGAAACGGGCTCCACGGCTGACCGCCGGGCCCCTGATGCCCAACGGCAGGCGGATCGACACCAGGCTCGCCGGTGCGGGCTTCAGGGTCGCGGGATGAGTCAGCCATAACGCCGCGAGCGTACCGTCACATGCTGGCGATCAGTCGCTCCACCCGTTCGTCGTAGGCCCGGAACGGGTCCTTGCACAGCACCGTCCGCTGCGCCTGGTCGTTCAGCTTCAGGTGCACCCAGTCGACGGTGAAGTCGCGCCGCTTCTCCTGGGCGTGGCGGATGAACTCGCCACGCAACCGGGCCCGGGTGGTCTGTGGCGGTGTCTCCTTCGCCTCGAAGATCTCCAGGTTGCTGGCGATCCGGTCGACCTCGCCACGCCGTTCGAGCAACGCGTACAGCCCACGACCACGCCGCAGGTCGTGGTAGGCGAGGTCCAGCTGGGCGACCCGCGGATGCGACAGCGGCAGGTCGTGCTTGCGCTGGTAGCGCTCGATCAGCTTCAACTTCGTCACCCAGTCGATTTCCCGGGCGACCGGGTCCAGGTCGCCGGACTCCACCGCGCTCAACACCCGGCCCCACAGCTCGACCACCCGTTTCGCGGTCTGGTCGCCACCGCGACGCTCGACGAACTCGGTCGCCCGGGCCAGGTACTCCTGCTGGATCTCCAACGCGCTGACTTCCTTGTTGGAGGCGAGCCGGATCTTGCGTCGACCGGTGATGTCGTGCGACACCTCCCGGATCGCCCGGATCGGGTTCTCCAGCGAGAGATCCCGCATCACGACCCCTGCCTCGATCATCCGCAGGACGATGTCCGCGCTACCGACTTTCAGCAGGGTCGTCACTTCGTTCATGTTGGAGTCGCCGACGATGACGTGCAGCCGGCGGTACCGCTCGGCGTCGGCGTGCGGTTCGTCGCGGGTGTTGATGATCGGCCGGGACCGGGTCGTCGCCGACGACACGCCCTCCCAGATGTGCTCGGCCCGTTGTGACAGGCAGTACACCGCGCCACGAGGCGTCTGCAGCACCTTGCCGGCGCCACAGATCAACTGCCGGGTGACCAGGAACGGGATCAGCACGTCGGCCAGCCGGCCGAACTCGCCGTGCCGGGAGACGAGGTAGTTCTCGTGACAGCCGTACGAGTTTCCGGCCGAATCGGTGTTGTTCTTGAACAGGTAGATCTCGCCGGCGATCCCCTCGTCGTGCAGCCGCTTCTCCGCGTCGATCAGCAGGCCTTCCAGGATCCGCTCACCGGCCCGGTCATGGGCTACCAGGTCGGTGACCGAGTCGCACTCCGGGGTGGCGTACTCCGGGTGCGACCCGACATCGAGGTAGAGCCGGGCACCGTTGCGGAGAAAGACGTTGCTGGACCGCCCCCAGGAGACCACCCGGCGGAACAGGTAGCGCGCCACCTCGTCCGGCGACAACCGTCGCTGGCCACGGTAGGTGCAGGTGACACCGTACTCGGTCTCGAGCCCGAAGATTCGCCGTTCCATGACCAGACATTAGCCGCCCGGGACGGTCCGTGGTCAGTCTCGGACGACCTGTCGGGCGATGTTCGTCCGACGACGGCGCCGGGGATGCCCGACAGATCCCGGTTCGCGCTGGGTCACTCCTGCGGAGCGTACGGTAGTTCTCCGGCATCCAGCCGCGCCCCGAAGTCGCGACAACGCTGGTAGTCCGGCAGCAGACCTCCGGCGCGCACTGTGGCCAGCGTCGGAGCGGCGTCGTCGCGCGCGGACAACTGCGGTGCCCCGACCGGCCACTCGATGGCCAGGTCCGGATCACATGGATGCACCGCGTGTTCGGCCTGCGGGTTGTACACGGTCGAGCAGAGATAGCTCAGGGTGGCGTCGTCGGTCATCGCGCAGAAGCCGTGTCCGAGACCTTCGCTGAGGTAGACCGCGCGCCGGTCCACGTCGTCCAGTTCGACCGCCGCCCAGCTGCCGAACGTCGGTGATCCGACCCGCAGATCCACGATCACGTCGACCACCGCCCCACGCACACAGGTGACGTACTTGGCCTGCCCGGGCGGCACGTCGGCGAAGTGGATGCCACGGACCACGCCCCGCTGGGACACCGACAGGTTGCCCTGGGCCAGCCGCAGCGGATGGCCCACCGCCTGCGTCAGCTGGTCGACCCGGTACCACTCCATGAACAGTCCACGCGGATCACCGTGCTGCTGCGGGGTGATCTCCCACGCGCCCTGGATCTCCAGTTCCCGAATTTTCATCCGACCTCCTCGCCGACGTCGACCGGGTCCGGCCGCCGGTCGTACCGATCGTCCAGCAGCCCCTGCAGATAGCCGCCGTATCCGCTCTTGGCCAGCGGCTCGGCCAGCGCTCGCAGCTGGTTGTCGTCGATGAGCCCGGCCCGCCAGGCGACCTCCTCGATACAGCCGATCTTCATGCCCTGACGTTCCTCGATGACCCGGACGAACTCCGCCGCCTGCATCATCGAGGTGAAGGTTCCGGTGTCCAGCCAGGCGGTCCCCCGGTCCAGCACCGTCACCGACAGCTGCCCGGCCCGCCGGTACGCCTCGTTGACGGCGGTGATCTCCAGCTCCCCGCGTGCGCTGGGCGTCAGATCAGCGGCGATCTCGACCACCCGGTTGTCGTAGAAGTACAGCCCCGGCACCGCGTACCGCGACCGCGGCCGTAGTGGCTTCTCCTCGATCGACAACACCCGACCGTCGGCGTCGAAGTCGACCACGCCGTACTCCTGCGGGTTCGCCACCTGGTAGGCGAAGATCAGGCCGCCGTCGAGGCGACCGTGGTCGGACAGCTGCCGACCCAGTCCGACACCGTGGAAGATGTTGTCGCCGAGGATCAGCGCGACCGCCTCGTCTCCGATGAAGTCCGCGCCCAGCACGAACGCCTGCGCGATTCCTTCCGGCCGCGGCTGCGCCCGGTAGGCCAACCGCAGCCCGAACTGCGAGCCGTCGCCGAGCAACCGCTGGAACTGCGGTTGGTCCTCCGGCGTGGTCACGACCAGGATCTCCCGGACGCCGGACATGACGAGGGTGGAGAGCGGATAGTAGATCATCGGCTTGTCGAAGACCGGCATGAGCTGCTTCGACACCGCGCGGGTGATCGGCCACAGCCGCGACCCGGTGCCACCGGCAAGGAGGATTCCACGCACGGCGGGAGCCTACCGGGCGTGACGGCCACCGACCGGCCATCGCGAGGGGTGGCGGCAGGATCGGTACCTTCGTCCGACATCGGGTAAGTCGATTGGAGATCACGACCGTCGATTGTTTCGACATCGATCCCCCGCCGGCCGACGGGCAGCTCCACCGAGGCGGGGCGGGCGAACATCCGGTTCACGTTGGAGCGGACAACCGACAGTCCACGGACCGACTACGACATGGTCGCGTAGACTCCGGGACCCGTGAGGATACTCGTCACCGGCGGTGCCGGCTTCATCGGTTCCGAATTCGTCCGGATGCTGCTGACCCGCCCGACTGCTGCGGCCATCACCCCCAGCGCGGTCACCGTGCTGGACAAATTGACCTACTCCGGCAACCTCGCCAACCTGGACCCGGTCCGCGACGACCCGCGGCTGAGCTTCATCCAGGCCGACATCTGCGACGCTGCCGCCGTCGACCAGGCGCTGCCCGGTCACGACATGGTGGTGCACTTCGCCGCCGAATCGCACGTCGACCGGTCGATCGCCGGCGCCGCCGAGTTCGTCACCACCAACGTGGCGGGCACCCAGACGCTGCTCGACGCGGCGATGCGGCACGACATCGACAGGTTCGTCCACGTCTCCACCGACGAGGTGTACGGGTCGATCGAGCACGGGTCCTGGACCGAGGACTGGCCACTGTCGCCGAACTCGCCGTACTCGGCCTCCAAGGCCGGCTCCGACCTGCTCGCCCTCGCGTACCACCGCACCCACGGCACGAACGTGGTGGTGACCCGCTGCTCCAACAACTACGGGCCGTACCAGTTCCCGGAGAAGGTCGTCCCGCTGTTCGTCACGAACCTGCTCGACGGCGGCACCGTGCCGCTGTACGGCGACGGCGGCAACATTCGTGACTGGCTGCACGTACGGGATCACTGCGTGGGAATCGCACTGGTGGCGGCGGGCGGACGCGCCGGCGAGGTCTACCACATCGGCGGCGGCACCGAACTCACCAACAAGGAACTGACCGGTCTGCTCCTGCAGGCCTGCGGGGTCGGCTGGGACCGGGTGGTCCCGGTCACCGACCGCAAGGGCCACGACCGGCGGTACTCGCTCGGCATCGGCAAGATCTCCCGTGAGCTGGGCTACGCGCCCAGCGTCACCCTCGACGAAGGGCTCGCCGAAACGGTGCGCTGGTACCAGGAGAACCGTGCGTGGTGGGAACCGCTCAAGAAGCCTGCCACCCCGTGAGCGCCATGAATCGGTGGCTGGTCGCCGGCGCCGGCGGGATGCTCGGCCGAGACCTGCTCGATGTGCTCGACGAACAGCCGGAGAAGGTGTCCGTCACCGCGCTGACCCGCGCCGACCTGGACGTCACCGACCCGGCCGCAGTGGCTGCCGCCGTCGACGGACACGACGTGGTGTTCAACGCCGCGGCGTGGACCGATGTGGACGGCGCGGAGTCCGCCGAGCCCGCCGCCACGGCGGTCAACGGCACCGGGGTGGCTCATCTCGCCCGGGCCTGCGCCGAACGGGGGGCGATCCTGGTCCACGTCTCCACCGACTACGTGTTCGCCGGCAACGGAGAAGCACCGTATCCGGAGGACGCACCGACGGACCCGGTCAACGCGTACGGTCGCAGCAAGCTCGCCGGCGAACAGGCGATCGCGCAGCTGCTGCCCCGGCACGGCTACGTGGTGCGCACCGCCTGGCTGTACGGGGCGCACGGCCCCAACTTCGTCGCCACCATGCTGCGGCTCGCCGGCGAACGGACCCACCTCGACGTCGTCGACGACCAACACGGTCAACCGACCTGGTCGTACGCCCTCGCCGAGCGGCTGGTCGCGCTGGCCCGGTCCGCCCTGGCCGGCACCGCACCGGCCGGCGTCTACCACGGCACCGCGAGCGGGCAGACGACCTGGTACGGGTTGGCCCGGGAGGCGTTCGCGCTGCGCGGGCTCGACCCGCGACGTGTTCGGCCCACCAGCAGCGACCGGTTTCCTCGCCCCGCCGCCCGGCCGACGTATTCGGTTCTCGGGCATCAGCGTTGGGCACTCGCCGGGCTGCCCGCCATGCAAGACTGGCAAGGCATGCTCTGCGCCGCACTGCACGACCCGCAGTTCACCGCATGACCGCCGAGTCGGCCTGCGGCTGTTTCCCACCTCCGCAGGAGAATCCGACATGCAGGAAACGAGCCGCGAGACGGATTCGGCCGGCCTACCGCGGGTGAGCGCGGTGGTGCTGGCCTGGGGTGCCGAGCCCTTGCTCCGCCGGTCGGTGGAGGCGTTGCTGGCGTCGGTCAAGGTCGAGGTCGACGTGGTGCTGGTCGACAACGGCTGCACCACCGACGACGTCGAGCAACTGCGCGGCGCGGCCGGAGTCACGGTGGTCGGTGAAGGCCACAACGTCGGCTTCTCCGCCGGCTGCAACGTCGGCGTCGCCGCGTCCGTCGGCGAGTACGTCGCGCTGATCAACGGTGATGCGGTCGTCGAGCCGACCGCACTGGCCCGGCTGGTGGAGGAGCTCGCCGATCCCGGCGTCGGCATCGCCGCCGGCGCCGTCCGGCTGGCCGACGAACCGGACCTGCTCAACTCGCGCGGGAACGAGGTGCACGTACTCGGCCTGAGCTGGGTCGGTGGCTTCCGGGAACGGGAGACCCGCACCGAGCCGACCGAGACCGCCGGGGCGATGGGTGCCTGTCTGGTCACTCGGCGGGCGCACTGGGACCGCCTGGGTGGTTTCGACCCGCACTACTTCGCGTACCACGAGGACGCGGACCTGTCGATCCGGACGTGGCGGGTCGGACTGCGGGTGGTGAACGTGCCCGATGCGGTGGCCCTGCACCGCTACGAGTTCAGCCGCAACAGCTTCAAGTTCTACCTGGTGGAACGGAACCGGGTGATGTTTGTCGTCACCCTGTGGGGGGCCAGATCCCTGGTGCTGCTCGGCCCGCCACTGCTCGTACTGGAGTTCGCGATGGTGGCGCTAGCGGCCAGACAAGGCTGGTTGCCGGACAAACTGCGCGGCTACCGGTGGCTCTGGCAGCATCGCGGGCATCTTCGGCAGCGACGGGCGCGATTGCGAGCCGAGCGGACCGTTTCGGACCGGGTCTGGATGCGGGTGCTCACCGACCGGTTGGACACCCCGCTGATCAACCCGCCGGGTACCCCGGTGTTCAACGCCGCGATGGCAGCGTACTGGCGGCTGATCCGTCGGTGGGTCTGACCGCAGGGCCCGGCGATTGGCACGCGTCGCGTTGTTCGTCCTCGATGCGTGCCCGGTACCGGGCGAGCTGATCGCCAAAGCCGGTACCGGGCGGCGGCTGGTTCAGCCCTCGTCGGTGTCGGTGGAGCCGGCGGCGTCCTCCAGGTCCGCTGACGCGGCGGATGAGGTCGGCTTGTCCGGCACCGACTCGGGCAGCCGCGGACCGGCGGCGCGGGCGTCGCCGGTCCGCGATTCGGCGGCCGGGGCGGGCGTGCCGCTGGGCTCCCCGTCCAACAGCGCGGTCAGGGCGGCGCCGGTGATGCGGCGGAAGGTACGCCCTCGGCGGCGGCGGTCGAGCACCGCCACCTCCAGTTGATTCGCGGAGATGCTTCGCGCCGCACCGTTCTCGCTGCCGACCGCAGCCAACGAACGCACCGCGAGCTCGATCGCTTCCGCCAGGGACATGTCGGCCCGATGGTCGGCCTTCAGCGTGCCGGCGATCGTCTCGGCGTGGCCGCCCATCGCCATACATCCAGGCTCGTCGGTGACCGAACCGTCGTAGGTCAACCGGTAGATCTCATCGGCGGCGGAGTCCAACCCCACCTCGGCGACGCAGATCTCGACTTCGAACGGCTTGGACTGCTCGGTGAAGATGGCCCCCAGGGTCTGCGCATAGGCGTTGGCCAACGCTCGGCCGGTCACGTCGCGGCGGTCGTAGCTCAGACCGTTGAGGTCTGCCATGCGTACCCCGGCCCGGCGCAGGTTCTCGAATTCGTTGTACCGTCCGACCGCGGCGAAGCCGATGCGGTCGTAGATCTCGCTGACCTTGTGCAGAGCGCTGGACAGGTTCTCCGCGACGAACAGGACCCCACCCTCGTAGCTCAGCACGAGTGCGCTGCGACCCCGGGCGATGCCCTTGCGGGCCAACTCGGAACGGTCCCGCATGATCTGCTCGGGCGAGGCGTAGAACTGCATTGCCACGGCGGCGGCTCTCCTTCGGCCAGGTGGATCGACGACAGCGGACGGACGGTCGGCGCGGGACCGCTCAGCCGCCTGGATTCTCGGTGCGCGCGGCGACGACGGCCTCAGCGGTATCGGCCGACTCCGCGTCGGTGAGCCGGTGGGTGCCGGCGGCGGTCGCGGTCATCACGACCGGGAAGATCCGGCGGGTCAGATCCGGCCCGCCGGTGGCCGTGTCGTCGTCGGCCGCGTCGTAGAGTGCCTCCACGGCGAGCCGGACCGCCTCCGCACTACTCAGCCCGGACCGGTACCGCTTCTTCAGCGCAGCCTTGGCGAACAGCGAGCCGGAGCCGATCGCGTCGTAGCCGGTGGTCTCGTACGGCCCGCCGGTGACGTCGAAGCTGAAGATCCGACCTGCCTTGGCGGGGTCGGTGGCGGCGAGGTCGTACCCGGCGAACAGCGGCACGACGGCCAGGCCCTGCAGGGCGGCACCGAGGTTGTTGCGGATCATGGACGCGAGACGGTTCGCCTTGCCGTCCAGGGAGAGCACCGCGCCCTCCATCTTCTCGTAGTGCTCCAACTCCACCTGGAACAGTCGCATCAGCTCGATGCCGATACCAGCAGTGCCGGCGATTCCGATCAGCGAGTAGGCGTCGGCGGGATGTACCTTCTCGATGTCGCGGTTGGCGATCAGGTTGCCCATGGTCGCGCGCCGGTCACCGGCCATCACCACGCCCTCGGCGGTGACGATGGTCACGATCGTGGTCGCGTGCGGCGCCACGTCCGCGGAAAGGCCCGGCGGGAGCGGGCGGCGCCCCGGCAGCAGATCCGGCGCAGCTGTCGCCAGGAACTGGGTGAAGGATGACGTCCCCGCGTTGGTAAACACGTCCGGAAGGCGTCCGGATGGATCGAATCCCGCTGCCACGTGGTCCCTCTCTGCCGAACGTGATCGTCCTGACCAGCCAGCCACAGGGTTCCCTGGGCCGTTGGTGTAGTTGAAGCAGACTAGCGTGCGCACCCGGCGGGTGCGATCATCGCCGCCGATCGGCGGCTACTCGCCGCCCTTCTGGACGTAGCCACGGACGAACTCCTCCGCGTTCTCCTCCAGAACCGAGTCGATCTCGTCGAGCAGATCGTCGACGTCCTCGGTGATCTCCGCGTGCCGCTGGGCGGCTTCGGGATCGGCCTCGGTGACGACCTCGTCGACCTCCTCGGCGCGGCGGGTCTTGCCAGACTGGGACTGACCGCCGCTGTCACGGGTTGCCATCAGGTGCCTCCTCAACGATCGCCTGGGTGAAACTTACCTCGCGGGGGCGACGGATCGGGACAGCGCCGGCCACGTTCGCGCGTAGCGAACCGCGTTGGCCGCCCCCCACTCGATCGGTCAACTGTTGGTGATCGCCTCGAGCAGGTCCTTGGCGCTGGCGCAGCGGTCGAACAGTGCGCCCACGTGCGCCCGGGTGCCGCGTTCGGGCTCCATCATCGGCACCCGGACCAGGGATTCGCGGCCAATGTCGAAGATGACCGAGTCCCAGCTGGCGGCGACCACCTCGGAGGCGTACCGCGCCAGGCACCGTCCGCGGAAGTACGCCCGGGTGTCCTCCGGCGGCTCGACCATCGCGCTGCGGGTGTCCGCGTCGCCGAGCAGCGTGCGCATCGCCCCACGACTCACCAGGCGGTGGTAGAGGCCTTTCTCCGGGCGTACGTCGGCGTACTGCAGATCGACCAGATGCAGCTTGGGTGAAGCCCAGGTCAGCCCTTCCCGTTCCCGGTAGCCCTCCAGCAGCCGCAGCTTGGCGACCCAGTCCAGTTCCTGGGCGCAGGACATCACGTCGCGGCCAAGTCGGTCCAGTACGCCCTCCCAGCGCCGCAGGACGTCCGCGGTGGCCTCGTCGACGTCGTCGCCGTACCGGTCGGCGACGAAGACGCTGGCCCGCTCGTAGAAAGCCCACTGCAGGTCGAGCGCGGTCAGCCGGCGACCGTCGCGCAGTCGCATCAGATGCGTCAGGGAGGGGTCGTGGCTGACGGCCTTGAGCTCGGCCACCGGATCGGCGATGCCGAGGTCCGCGCCGAGTGCCTTCTCCTCGATCATCGACAGGATCAACGAGGTGGTGCCGACCTTGAGGTAGGTGGAGATCTCCGAAAGGTTGGCGTCACCGATGATGACATGCAGCCGGCGGTACTTGTCGGCGTCGGCGTGGGGTTCGTCGCGGGTGTTGATGATCGGCCGCTTCAGGGTGGTCTCCAGGCCCACCTCGACCTCGAAGAAGTCGGCCCGCTGGGAGACCTGGAACCCGGAGTGGGAGCCGTCCTGTCCGATCCCGACCCGGCCCGCCCCGCAGATGATCTGCCGGGTGACGAAGAACGGCGTGAGATGGGTCACGATGTCGGCGAACGGCGTCTGCCGGCGCATCAGGTAGTTCTCGTGTGCGCCGTAGCTGGCGCCCTTGTTGTCGGTGTTGTTCTTGTAGAGCTGGATCGGGTGGGTACCGGGGATCGTCGCCGCCCGGCGGGCCGCCTCCGCCATCACCCGCTCCCCCGCCTTGTCCCAGCGGACGAGGTCACGGGGGTTGGTCACCTCGGGGGTGGAGTACTCGGGGTGGGCGTGGTCGACGTAGAGCCGTGCCCCGTTGGTGAGGATGACGTTGGCGAGGCCCAGGTCCTCGTCGGCGAGGGTCTCAGCGGGGTCGTAGGCGGCGCCGGAGTAGGTGAACCCGCGCGCGTCGCGCAACGGAGACTCCTCCTCGTAGTCCCACCTGGCCCGGCCACCGCGGTTCAGCTCGGGTCGGGCACCGTACGCGTTGACCACCTGCGACGAGGTGACCATCGGGTTGGCTCCGGGCTGGCCCGGCACGGAGATGCCGTACTCCACCTCGGAGCCCATGATCCGCCGCACACTCATGCCGTTACCTCATCGCTTCCGTCGGTGCCCGTGCATGTCGAGCGTAGTCCGCGCACCGACGGATCCGGACGTGGCGGGCGGTGCGGGCGGTGCGGTCGTCACGGTGACGGATCGGGGACCGGGCCGGAGTCCGATCCGGCCCGGGTCCGGCTGTCCCCCCTCGGCGGACCCGGGCCCGGTCCGGCCCGGGTCCACCGAGGGTCCGGCGTCAGAGGTACTGGCCTGTGTTGCTGGCTGTCTCGATCGACCGTCCGGCCTCGGCGCCCTTGCCCCCGGAGACGAGGGTGCGGATGTAGACGATCCGCTCCCCCTTCTTGCCGGAGATTCGTGCCCAGTCGTCCGGGTTGGTGGTGTTCGGCAGGTCTTCGTTCTCGCGGAACTCGTCGACGCACGCGTCGAGCAGGTGCTGTAGGCGCAGCCCCTTGCGCCCGGAGGTGAGGAACTCCTTGATCGCCATCTTCTTGCCGCGGTCGACGATGTTCTGGATCATCGCTCCGGAGTTGAAGTCCTTGAAGTAGAGGACCTCCTTGTCACCGTTGGCGTAGGTGACCTCCAGGAAACGGTTCTCGTCGGTCTCCGAGTACATCCGCAACACCGTGGCGTCGATCATCGCCGCGACGGTGGCCTGTGGGTCGCGGCCGTGCTCGGCGAGATCGTCGGGATGCAGCGGCAGCCCGGTGAGGATGTACTTGGAGAAGATGTCCTTGGCCGCCTCCGCGTCCGGCCGCTCAATCTTGATCTTGACGTCGAGGCGCCCGGGACGCAGGATCGCCGGATCGATCATGTCCTCCCGGTTGGAGGCACCGATGACGATCACGTTCTCCAGGCCTTCGACCCCGTCGATCTCGCTGAGCAGCTGCGGGACGATGGTGTTCTCCACGTCAGAGGAGACACCGGAGCCCCTGGTCCGGAAGACCGAGTCCATCTCGTCGAAGAAGACGATCACCGGGGTGCCCTCGCCGGCCTTCTCCCTGGCGCGCTGGAAGATCAGCCGGATGTGCCGCTCGGTCTCGCCGACGTACTTGTTGAGCAGCTCGGGACCCTTGATGTTCAGGAAGAAGCTGGTGTGCTTCTCCTCCCCCCGCCGCTCGGCGATCTTCTTGGCCAGCGAGTTGGCCACCGCCTTGGCGATCAGGGTCTTGCCGCAACCAGGCGGCCCGTAGAGCAGGATGCCCTTCGGTGGACGCAGCTGGTGCTCGCGGAACAGCTCCGCATGCAGGAACGGCAACTCGACGGCGTCGCGGATCTGCTCGATCTGGGAGTGCAGGCCGCCGATGTCGGTGTAGTCGACGTCCGGCACCTCCTCCAGGACCAGCTCCTCGACCTCGCTCTTCGGAATCCGCTCGTAGGCGTACGCCGACCGGGGCTCGATCATCAGCGAGTCACCCGCGCGCAGCGCGGAGCCCACCAGCGTCTCCGCCAGATGAACCACCCGCTCCTCGTCGGCGTGTGAGATGACCAGCGCCCGATCACTCGGCTCACCGGTCGGATTGTCGAGGAGCTCCTTGAGCATCACCACCTCACCGACCCGCTCGTAGCCGAACGCGTCGACCACGTTGAGCGCGTCGTTGAGCAGGACCTCCTGGCCGCGTTGAAGCTCCTCGGCGTCCAACGACGGCGAGAGCGCCACCCGCAGCTTGCGGCCACCGGTGAACACGTCCACCGTGCCGTCGGCGTGTCGGGCCAGGAAGACGCCGTACCCGCTGGGTGGTTGCGCCAGCCGGTCGATCTCCTCCTTGAGCGTGACGATCTGGGCCCGCGCCTCCTTCAGGGTGGCGACGAGCCGTTCGTTGTTCTCGGTCAGCCGAGCCAGCTGCGCCTGCGCTGCCGCGAGCCGTTCCTCGAGCTGCCGGACGTGTCGGGGGCTTTCGGTCAACTTGCGCCGCACCAGAGCGAGTTCCTCTTGAAGAAACGCGACCTGGGTGGAGAGATCGTGGGTCTCCTTCTCCCACCGTGCGGCGCGCGAGTCCGCGTCGTCGCTGCGTGCCACGTCCCACCTCCCCGGGGGCTAAAACGTTCTGCCATAACACTAGCTGTTTGCCCGACGTTTCGAACCCACGCAACACAGTCGTCCCACAACGTTGATCGCATTGTTCACGACGCAGGCCCTCCGGTGGGCTCCCGACACGGTGTCGCGGCGTGTCGGGTACCGTCGGACGTCGAGTGCGGGCACGAACCAGGGAGGCACGCCGTGACGACCCCGACCGAGACCCGGCCTGCCGGACAAGCGGGCGAACCAGGCCCGACCGAGGCGCAGCTGCAGGTCTGGGTCGACCAGGACCTCTGCACCGGCGACGGGCTGTGTGTGCAGTACGCCCGAGACGTCTTCGAGTTCGACATCGACGGGCTCGCCTACGTCAAGGACGCCGACGGGGAGCTGCAGGTCGCCGAGGGCGTCCGGGTGGACGTGCCGGCCCGGCTACGACTGGACGTGATCGACGCGGCGAAGGACTGCCCGGGCGAGTGCATCCACGTGGTCCGCGCCGACGACCAGACCGAGGTGGCCGGCCCGGACGCCGACTGATCCATTCCCCCCGGCACCAGGTGCCGGGCCGGCCAACTGCCGGACGTTGAGTTGTCTGAATCACAGTAGGGGACGGCCCACCACGGCGGCAACGACTCGGGCAAACTCCTCAAGACGCCCGATCTGCCCCGAACCCCCGTCGTCGAGGGTCTTGCCGAACCGCAGCGCGTCGTGCCGTGGCCCGATCTGCTCGTCCGGCTGGGTCTCGTCCTGCGAACTCAGCAACAGGTACACATCGACGCTGTCGACCCGGATACCGCCCGACGGGGTACGGGTCAACCGCCGTCGGCAGCCGACCTCGGTCACCGTCGACAGCGGCACCACCCGCAGCGACGAGGTCATCGAACCGACCGGTCCGTCACCGGGCGGGACATCCTCGCCGTGCCAGAGCACCATCCTGCTCCCGTCGCACACCGCCACCTCCTGCCAGACCCCGTTGACCTCGTTGACGAACCTCTCCAGGGTGAACGCCAGCACCTCGGCGCCGGCCAGCACGCCACCGAGCGCCTCCAACGCGACATCCGGGTCACGCAGATACGCCCGGGCGGCCGCGTCGAGGTCGACGTACGGCGACCAGTCGGGGAAGACAGCCGGCAACTCGCCACCCCCGAACGCCGGACGGCTCACTCCGCCTCCGTCCCGACCGGCCCGTACTCGACAGGCGAGGACGGCTCGCCGCCGCTGGTAGGGCCGACGCCTGCGTCCGCCGGTGCGGACGCGTCACGCTCACGACGACGCTGTGCGTACGCCTCGGCACCCTTGCTGGGTTTGCGCCGCCTCGGTGGGGCGGTGACCCCCGGCGCCAGCCGGCGGGTGGACACCAGGAACGCGGTGTGCCCGATCATCCGATGATCCGGACGCACGGCGAGCCCGTCCACATGCCAGTCCCGCACCAGCGATTCCCACGCTCTGGGCTCGGTGAAGCCCCCGTGCTCTCGCAACGCCTCGACCAGTTCACTCAGCTGCGGCGTGGTCGCCACGTACCCGACGAAGACCCCGCCGGGCACCAACGCCCGCGCCACCAGCTCCAGCGCCTCCCACGGCGTCAGCATGTCCAGGACGATGCGGTCGAACCCGACCTGCCCACAGCTCGCGACATCTCCGACGTGCAACCGCCAGGCCGGGTGCGGCCCACCGAAGAAGGACTCCACGTTCGCCCGCGCGATGTCGGCGAAATCCGCCCGCATCTCGTAGGAGTGCACCTCACCGCCGGGGCCGACGGCCCGCAGCAGTGAACAGGTCAGCGCACCCGAGCCGGCGCCGGCCTCGAGCACCCGCGCGCCGGGGAAGACATCGCCCATGGCGACGATCTGCGCGGCGTCCTTCGGGTAGATCACCTGGGCGCCGCGCGGCATCCCCAGTACGTAGTCGGACAGCAGCGGGCGCAGCGCCAGGTACGCGGTGCCGCCGGCGGAGGTCACCACGCTGCCGTCGGGCGAACCGATGAGCGCGTCGTGCTCCAGCGCCCCCCGGTGGGTGTGGAAGGAACGTCCGGGTGCCAGGGTGATGGTGTGCATCCGGCCTTTCGGATCGGTCAACTGCACCCGGTCACCCGGCTGGAACGGACCACGCCGGGCAGAGATCGGCGTGGTGGAGACATCGCCGGCAACGACGACGGTCGGCGGAGGGGTCACAGGCTCATCTTTCGGTTCGGTTCCAACAGCTGCGCCAGATCGGCGACATGCAGCACACCGACCACATCTTCGTCCCTGGTCACCAGGTACTGCGCGCCCGGGTGTTCCTGCACCGTGCGTACCACGTGTTCACCGGCGAGCCCCAGTGGGATCCGCCGTACCCCGTCGACGCCCCGGGCGACGGTGTCCACCGCGACCCACGGCCGGCGCGCCGGCGGAACGGCCGCGGCCGCGGCCCGGTCGACCAGCGCCACCAATCGACCCGCCGAGTCTGCCACCCCCAGCGCGGGCTCGCCGCGACCCGGTGCCGCGACGGCATCGGCGCCGCGGCGTTGCGCCTCCGCCAACGGGGTCCCGCTGGGCACGGTGAAGATCGGCCGGGCCAGCGCCGCCAGGTCGATCAGCGGGAACCGCCGGCCGATGCGGGCGACCCGGATCGACTGGCCGGCGCCCTGCCAGAGGGTGAACGCGACCAGCAACATGAAGACGAGACCGAACGGCGACAGGATGTCGGCGACCGTCAGCAGCACCACGAGGCCGGCGGTGCCGGCGGCCACCGCCCGCCCCACCCAGCCAGCGGCCTCGGTGCCGATGTGCCGGTCCCGGGTCATCGCCCAGATTGCCGCCCGCAACGCCCGGCCACCGTCCAACGGCAGCCCCGGCAACGAGTTGAAGACCGCTACCAGCAGATTCGCCACCGCCAACTGGAACGCCAACTGGTTGATCAACGTACGGTCGGGCAGCAACAGGGTGACCACCACGGCGACGAGCCCCAGGACCAGGGACACCGCCGGTCCGGCCAACGCCACCAGCAGATCGACTTTCGGGGTCGGGGCGTCCCGGTCCATCTCCGTGTACCCGCCGAGCATCTCCAGGGTGATCCCACGCACCCCCATCCCGTAGCGGCGGGCGGTCAACGCGTGGCCCAACTCGTGCAGCAGCACCGAGCCGAGCAGGCAGACCACGAACCCGAACCCCACCGCGTACCGGGCCGCCGGCGGCACGTCCAGCTGGGTCCGGACGAACTGGCCGTACAGCACGGTGACCAGGATCGCGAGCAGCAGCACCGACGCGTTGAGATACACCGGGAACCCGAGGACCCGGCCGAGACTGATTCCGGGCCGCCGGTCGGGCCGGGATCCGGAACGCTGTGCGGTGTCCTCCATCAGGTTGATGCTACGGAACGCCGTGCGGCCCGCCGCGCACGGTTTCCGCAACCACCGCCCGGCTCGCCGTCACACCCGTGCCATAACCTGCCAGCTATGACGGCGGAAACGGTACGACTCATGACGATCGGCCCAGACGGGCTGCCCGACGTCGAGCCACCACGACAGGCCACCCTGTCGCCCTCGCGGGCGGCCGACTTCAAGACCTGCCCGCTGCTCTACCGCCTACGCAGCATCGACCGGCTGCCCGAGCGCACCACGGCCGAGCAAGCCCGGGGCACCCTGGTGCACGCCGTACTCGAACAACTGTTCGACCTGCCCGCCGCGCAGCGCACCCCCGCGGCCGCCGCCGACCTGGTCGCACCTGCCTGGCAACGGCTGGCCGCCGCCGACCCGACGCTGGCCGACCTCGTGTCCGACGGCTCCTCGCCGGCGGCAGCGGCGGACAGCAGCGACCAGCCGGCCGGGCACGCCTCGCCCCGCCCGGACCTCGACACCTTCCTGGCGGTCGCCCGCGAACTGCTGTCGGGCTACTTCACCATCGAAGACCCCCGCAGGTTGGAGCCCGCAGAGCGGGAGAGCCTGGTCAACGCGGTGGTGGACGGCGAGTTGCTGATCCGTGGCTACATCGACCGGCTCGACGTCTCCCCCGCCGGTGACCTACGGGTGGTCGACTACAAGACCGGCGGCGCGCCCCGCGAGGCGTTCGAGTCCAGGGCGCTGTTCCAGCTGAAGTTCTACGCGCTGGTGCTGTGGCGCACCCGCGGGGTCGTCCCCCGCGTGCTGCGGCTGTTGTATCTGCGCGACGCCGAGATCTGCGACTACACACCGGACGCCGAGGAGCTGGAACGCTTCGAACGCACCGTCCTGGCGCTCTGGCGGGCGATCGTACAGGCCACCGAGAACCGCGACTTCCGGCCCAAACCGAGCCGGCTCTGCGACTGGTGCAGCTATCAGGCCTACTGCCCGCAGTACGGCGGTACCCCGCCACCGTTCCCCGAACCGGCGAACGAGTCGGTCTCCTCCTGAAGGAGGAGACCGGTTCAGGCCGTGGCAGGCGGTACAACGCCCGGCGCAGCGGTTACCGTCACCTCATGGTTGCCACCTCGCTGGGTACGCCCCGGCAGCGCACATCCCGGTGGTGGCGGATCATCCGGGCCGTCGGCCCCGACTCGTCGACGCCGACGCTGCTGCTGCTGCAAGACGGTCTGCTTGCTGCCGGGGTCGTCCTGGTCGACCTGCTGCTCTCCGCGACCAGTCCCGCGGAGTTCGACAGCGGCCTCAGCTGGCCGGCGATCATCGCCTGGAGCCTGATCGCGGCCGTACCCGTCGCACTTCGCCGCGTGCTGCTATGGCCGGCGGTGCTGTTCAGCGCCGTCATGGTGGTCGTCCCGGCGGCGACCGGACACCAGCCGACGGGCCTGGCGATCACCCTGATCATCCTGACCTACACCGCGGCGGCCTGGCTACGGCTGCGCCCGTCGGTCCTCGCCACCGTCCTGCTCTGGCTGCCCGCCCTGGTCGCCGGCGCGCTGGGACCGGCGACCCCGGAACTTCCCGGGCTCTCCCTGGCGTACGTACTGTTCGTCAACGGCTCGACCGCGCTGGTCTGCTTCTTCATCGGGCGTACCGTGCACGCCCGGCGGTCGTCGACCCTGGCGCTGGCCCAACGCGCCAGGGTGGCCGAGGAGAACCAGCGGGCCGCCGCCGAACAGGCTGTCGCGGACGAACGACGGCGCATCGCCCGCGAACTGCACGACGTGGTCGCCCACCACGTCAGTGTGATGGGTGTACTGGCCACCGGCGCCCGACGGGTGCTGCGCCGCGACCCCGACGCCGCCGACGAGGCGCTCGGCACGATCGCCGAAACCAGCCGCAGCACCCTGCGGGAGATGCGGCGACTGCTCGACGTGTTGCGGACCGACACCGAACCTGCCAGCGCGGACCTCGCCCCTCAGCCCGGTCTCGGCGGTATCGAGTCACTGGTCGAACAGATCCGCGAGGCCGGTCTACCGGTGACGCTACGGGTCGACGGGGTACCCGGCGACCTCGACCCGGGGGTGACGCTGACGCTGTACCGGATCGTCCAGGAAGCCCTCACCAACGCGCTCAAACACGCCGGGGCGGCGACCGCGGAGGTCCGGCTCAGTTTCGGCATCTACTGGCTGATCGTGGAGGTGTTCGACACCGGCCGGGGTCCGGCGCCCGAACACACCCAGGTGGGCCACGGACTGGTCGGGATGCGTGAGCGGGTCGCCCTGTACGGTGGCACGCTGCGAACCGGCCCACGCCCCGGCGGCGGCTTTCGCATCTACGCCAAACTGCCGATGGAGCAGTTGGGCGCGGCCACCCGAGAAGGAGCCCCGTGACCGAGCCCACGATCGCGCAGCCGGCCGCACGACCGGTGCGGATACTGCTGGCCGACGACCAGCCGCTGCTGCGCACCGGCTTCCGGATGGTGCTCGGCGCCGAGGACGACCTCGACATCGTCGGTGAGGCCGGCGACGGTGCCGAAGCCGTCGACCTGGCCCGGCGGCTGCTGCCGGACGTGGTGCTGATGGACATCCGGATGCCCCGGATGGACGGTGTCGCCGCCACCCGGGCGATCGTCGACGCCCGACTTCCGGTGCGGGTGCTCATCCTGACCACCTTCGACCTGGACGAGTACGTCGTCGGCGCGCTACGGGCGGGCGCCAGTGGCTTCCTCGCCAAGGACGTCCCAGCCGAGGACCTGGTCGCCGCGATCCGCACGGTGGCGGTCGGCGAAGCGGTCGTTGCTCCCCGGATCCTGCGCCGGCTGCTGGACAAGTTCGCACTGGCGCTACCGGACCCCGACGCGGCGACGCCGAAGACGTTGAGCGTACTGACCGAACGGGAACGCGAGGTCCTCCTACAAATGGCCCGGGGAATGTCCAACGCGGAGATCGCGGCCGTGCTGTCGGTGAGCGAGACCACGATCAAGACCCATGTCGGACACGTGCTGACCAAACTCGGACTACGCGACCGGGTCCAGGCGGTGGTGCTCGCCTACGAATCCGGGCTGGTCCGACCCGGTAGCTGAGGCGCCGCGCCGCCGGGGGTGGTAGTCCGGGTCGGCCGTGCGGCGGATCGCGAGCCAGCTGAGATCCTTCTCAGGTTGGAGAGGCGCTCATGCCCGGACCAGGCAGCAAACCGTTCCCGGGCACGAGGGATCCGGGTACTCCGGAACCTACCGTTGCAGCAGACGACAACGCTGAGAACGGTGGTAGACGTGACGACGACGGTGACAGGCCAGGCGGCCCGTGCGGTGGACGTTTGGAAGGTGTACGGCTCCGGCGAGGCACAGGTCATCGCCCTGCACGGAGTCAGCCTCGACCTCCAACGCAGCCGCTTCACCGCCATCATGGGCCCATCCGGCTCCGGCAAATCCACCCTCATGCACTGCCTCGCTGGCCTCGACTCCGTCACCCGCGGCACCATCACCATCGGCGACACCACCGTCACCGGCCTCAACGACACCGGACTGACCAAACTCCGCCGCGACAAAGTCGGCTTCATCTTCCAACAGTTCAACCTCCTACCGACCCTCACCGCCGAAGAGAACATCCTGCTCCCCCTGTCCATCGCCGGCCGCAAACCAGACTCCACCTGGTTCGACACCGTCATCGACACCGTCGGACTACGCGACCGCCTCCATCACCGACCCACCCAACTCTCCGGCGGACAACAACAACGCGTCGCCTGCGCCCGCGCCCTCGTCGCCCGCCCCGACGTCATCTTCGCCGACGAACCCACCGGCAACCTCGACTCCCGCGCCGGCGCCGACGTCCTCGGCTTCCTCCGCAACTCGGTGCGCGACCACGGCCAGACCATCGTCATGGTCACCCACGACCCCGTCGCCGCCTCCTACGCCGACCGCGTCGTCTTCCTCGCCGACGGACACATCGTCACCGAACTGCTCGAGCCCACCGCCGAGACCGTTCTCGACCAGCTGAAAAACCTCGACGTCGTGGCGATCGCCGGGCAGGAGCACGCCTGATGCTGCGCGCGACGTTGAAGAGCCTGCTCTCGCGCAAACTCCGGCTGGTGCTCTCCGGGGTGGCGATCATCCTGGGGGTGTTGTTCGTCTCGAGCGCCACGGTGCTCACCGACAGCCTCAGCAACCGCTTCGAGCAGCTGTTCCAGACCGTCAACGCCGACGTCGCGGTGCAGGTGCAGGCCACCGAGTCCGCCAACGCGCAGGCCGAACCGCCACTGCTGACCGAGGCCGACCTGAACCGGCTCGCCGCACTCGACGGTGTGGCAGCGGTGACCGGCGACGCCAGCGCGACCGGAGTGATCCCGTTCCGGGCCGACGACGGCAAGGCGGTGCCCAGCCAAGCTCCACAGCTGGGCATCGGATTCGCCGACGACGGTGGCGACGACCCGCTGTTGCAGGTGGCCCAGGGGCGCGGCCCCACCGCGGACAACGAGGTCGCGGTGACCCGGCTGACCGCCGAGCAGGCCGGGGTGAGCGTCGGCGACCGACTGCGGGTCTACGTCTCCAGCGCCTACGAGACGAGCGAGTACGACGTGGTCGGTCTGCTGGAGTACAGCGGCGGGCGAGCCACTCTCGGCGGTGAGACCCTGGTGGCCTTCACTGTGCCCCAGGCCCAGCTGTTGTTCTACGGCGAGGCCGGGGTGTTCGGCACGGCGCAACTGACCGCCGCCACCGGCATCGCCGACGAGGAACTCAAGCGGATCGTCGCCGACGAGTTGCCCACCGGATTCGAGGCGCTCACCGGCGCGGAGGTCGCCGACCAACAGGCATCCCAGTTCACCCAGCTGTTGACCTTCGTCAACTGGTTCTTCCTCGGGTTCGCGTTGGTCGCCCTACTGGTCGGGATGTTCCTGATCTTCAACACGTTCAACATCCTGGTCGCCCAACGCGCCCGCGAACTGGCGCTGCTACGGGCGCTGGGTGCCAGTTGGGGCCAGGTCACCTCGACGGTGCTCGTCGAGGCAGTGGTCGTCGGGGTGATCGCATCCACCCTCGGTCTCGCCGCCGGCATCGGCGTCGCCGCCGGCCTGCAGTACCTGGCAGTCAGCGCGCTGTCGCTGCCGGCCGGCGGGCTGATCATCTCACCGGTGGCAGTGGCTGCGTCCTACCTGGTCGGCGTCCTGATGACCGTGGTCGCAGCATTGGTCCCGGCGATCCGCGCCTCATCGGTGCCGCCGATCGCCGCGATGCGTGACGTGGTCCGGCCGGACAAGTCGCTCACCGGGCTCACCGTCACCGGCGCGGTGGTCACCGCGATCGGCGCGGTCGGGCTGGCCGCCGGGCTCACCGGCGTACCAGGGTTGACCGCGATCGCCCTCGGCGGCGGAGTGCTGCTGTCGATCATCGGCGTCGCCTTGTTGTCACCGGCGCTGACCCGGCCGGTCGCCGGTGCCATCGGACGCCTGGTCAGCTGGGGCACCGCCACCGCCCTCGGCCGGCGCAACACCTTGCGCAATCCGCGCCGGACGGCGGTGACCGCCGCCGCGCTGATGATCGGCGTCACCTTGGTCAGCACCATCGCGGTGATCGGCGCGTCGTTGAAGGCCACCACCACCGACCTGGTGGACAACGGGCTCGGCGCTGAGATCATCATCCTGACCGGCGGGCAGCAACTGCCGACCGGCCGGGAGGGTTTCGACCCGCAGCGGCTCGACGACGTCGCCGAGATCGACGGGGTGACCGGCACGGTCGCCTACCACTTCACGATCCTGACCGCCGACGACCAGCCGAACCAGCTGGTCTCCGCCACCGACCTGGCACAGGCCGGCTCGACGTTCGCGTTCGAGACCGAACAGGGCCGGCTGGACGCCGGTGACGGCGAGGCCGTCGTGGACGTCAACACCGCCGAGACCAACGGTTGGGCCGTCGGCGACGAGATCAACATCGACATGCCACGGGGCGGCGAACGGTCGTACGAGATCGTCGGCATCTACCGCACCGCCCTGACCGCAGGGCTGATCCTGCCGACGTCGCAGGTGCAGTACTTCGCCGGCCCGCTGGCGTACCAGGGGTTCGTCAGCGTCGCGCCAGATGCCGACGTCGCCGGGATCGTCGCCGAGACCGAGGCCCTGATGGCCGACTACCCACTGGTGACGGTGGGTGACCGCAGCAGCTTCGTCGAGCAGCAGAACCAGTTGGTCGACACCTTGCTCGGCATCTTCTACGTACTGCTCGCCCTCGCTGTGCTGGTGGCGTTCATCGGTATCGTGAACACACTGGTACTGAGCATCTACGAACGGACCCGCGAGCTCGGTCTGCTGCGGGCGGTCGGGATGAGCCGGCGGCAGGTGCGCCGCATGGTGCGCGTCGAGTCCCTGCTGATAGCGGTCTTCGGCTGCCTGCTCGGCGTCGGACTCGGCGTGGCACTCGGTCTGGCGGCCTCGTACGCGATGAAGAGCCAGGACGTGCTCTCTGTGGTGAGCATCCCGTACGGTCAGCTGGTCGGGTTCGTCGTCGCGGCCGGGTTGGCCGGTGTGGTGGCCGCCTGGTGGCCGGCATGGCGGGCATCGCGGTTGAACGTGCTGCAGGCGATCGCCTACGAGTAGCTGCCGGTTCCCGTGCGTCGTGGGATCCAACCGGACCCCACGACGCACGGGGTCAGGTCGCGGTCACCGGATGCCCGGCACCACTCGCCAGCACCAGCGCGGCCAGATCCTCGACCGTCAGCCCGGCCAGCGTCGTCCGCAGTGCGACGCCCGCCGGCACAGTCAGCATCACCTCGGCCGGCACCGCCAGTACCGCCGCCCCTGCGGCGTGGGCGCTGGCCACCCCCGCCGGCGAGTCCTCGACCGCGACGCACCGCCCGGCCGGCACACCGAGGGCGGCCACCGCGGCCAGATAGGGTGCCGGGTCCGGCTTCGTCGCCGGCACCTCGTCTCCGCAGACAATCACGTCGAAGTGGTGCCGGCCCAACGTCCGCAGCGCCACCTCCACCAACCCACGTTCGGTAGACGTGACCAGGGCGGTGGGCAACCCCGCCGACCGGACCGCCCGCAGCAGGCCGGCGGCACCGGGACGCCACTCGATACCGACGGCGAACAGCTCGGCCACCCGGCGCGTCAGCCACTCGGCACCGGCGCGTCCGTCACGCCATGGCTGGCCGAGATCGTCATGCAACAGACACATGCTGGTGGTCAGGTCGGAACCGACCATGGCGAGCCGGGCAGAGGCGGACAGTCGCCCGCCGTAGTGGGCCGCGAGTTCGTTCAGAGCCACGTCCCACAACTTCTCGCTGTCGATCAACGTGCCATCCATGTCGAACAGCACGGCCGCAGGCATCCGGATGCTCAACTGGACCTCCCTGGTCAGACGCAGGCTCCCGCGCCGATCCTGCCTGATCCGTCTTCCGGCCGATCACCCCGCCGGCGGTCACGTCAGATCGCAACCGGCCAGTGACCCGTCGTAGCCCCTGAAGAACGCCGCGATCCGCTGCTCGGCAGTGCCGTGCGACCCCTCCTCGAACCATGGCTGGTCCGGGTCGTCCGCGACCGCCTCCAGCCCCAACTGGAACTCGTCCAGGTCCCCGTCGTCGAGTCGCAACGTGCCCTCGCGCACCGAGTCGCCGAGGTACGCACCGGCCAGGCAGTCAGCGGCAAGCTCACGTTCGATGCTGAACGCGTACTCCAGCTCCAGCCGAACCTGGATGCCATGCGCGTACTCGTGCCCGATCAGGTAGAACAGGAAGGAGTCGCCGACTGCCTGGAACACGTCGTATGCCCAGTTCGCGTCGTAGGCGATGAACTCGGTGTCGCCGGCCAGGCAGTAGACCGCATTGTTGCGCGGGATCAGCTGGTCGCCGCAGCCCAACTCGCCGTCCCGGTAGTAGGCGACCGCCTGCCCGATGGGCCGAAACGACGTACCGGTCCCGGCGAACCGCTGTTCCCAGTACCGGTCGGCGAGAGTCTCGGCACCGGCGATGTCCTGCTCGAACTCCTCCACCGTGTCCGTACCTTCCAGCAGTTCCTCGCCGTCGGGACCGGTGGCCACGCCGCCGGGCACGGCAGGCTGGTTCCGTTCCCCTTGCTGCCCCTCGGGCAGCGGGGACACCGCGCAGGCGGCTGCCGCGACGAGGGCCGCGCACAGCGCCACCAGCCGGGTCCGGCTCCAGACTCGCTCGCCGGGCTGATCCATTCTCCGGTCCTCCTCACGCCACGGTCGGACAGCGACACGGATGCGCGGCCCGCCTGTGGTCCATGCTCCCCCAGTTCCACAACACGTACCAAGACGGCCGGTGGATCACCCGCCAGGCGGCGGTGCCGGCGCGGCCATCCGGCCGAGTCGGCAGCCGGCACGTAGGCTGGCGGGGTGAGGCACGACAAGTATCCCGCCAGCAGGTGTCGCCAACCCATCCAGCCAGCCGGGGATGTCCCACGGCGCCCGCTCGTCGAGGAGGCGTGGTGACCGAGTTCGACGGGCTTCCGATCCTCCGGTCCCCGGTGGCGATCGCGGCGTTCGAAGGTTGGAACGACGCCGCGGACGCGTCGACCGCGGCGGTCGAACACCTGGAGGATGTCTGGCAGGCGCGTGAGGTCGCGGCGCTCGACCCGGAGGACTTCTACGACTTCCAGGTCAGCCGGCCCACCATCGCGATGTCCGACGGCGAGACCCGCCGTGTCCAATGGCCGACCACCAAGTTCATGGTTGCCAGCCCGGAGGGCACCGACCGCGACGTCGTGCTGATCCGGGGCATCGAACCCAGCATGCGGTGGCGAACCTTCTGCGAACAGGTGCTGGAGTTGTGCCACAGCCTGGAGGTCAACCGGGTGGTACTGCTGGGTGCGCTGCTGGCCGACGTTCCGTACACCCGGCCGCTGCCGATCAGTGGCACCGCGTCCGACAAGGAGGCTGCCGAGCGCCTCGCGCTCATTCCGACCCGCTACGACGGACCGACCGGGATCGTCGGGGTGCTGCAGGACGCCTGCGGCCACGCGGAGGTCGACGCGGTGTCCTTCTGGGTGCACGTCCCGCACTACGCCAACAACCCGCCATGTCCAAAGGCGACACTGGCACTGCTGCACCGCGTGGAGGATGTACTCGATCTGCCCGTCCCGATGGCCGATCTGGCCGAGGAGGCCGCCAAGTGGGAGGCCCGGGTGCGGACCACCGCCGAGCAGGACGCCGAGCTCGGTGAGTACGTACGTGAGCTGGAGGAACGCGTCGGCGACGCCGGAATTCAGCCACTGACCGGCGACGAGATCGCCCAGGAGTTTGAAAAATACCTACGCCGACGGGGTGGATCGGCGGGACCGACGGCCGGCTCCTGGTGACTGACCGAACGGTCAGCCGAACGGTTCTATCGGCTAACTGACAGCTCGATAGGCCGGACGGTTGTTTACCGGAAAATGTCCGGATGCTAACCCCCACCCCTCTTATGCGTCTGGTGACCGGTTTCTGGAGCTTCAAAACGCTCGCCGCCGCTGTCGAGCTTGACCTGTTCACCAGCCTGGCCGGCGGACGCACCATCACGGTCGACGAGCTGTGCGACCGGTACGGCCTGGCCGAACGACCGGCGGACACACTACTGGCCGCCTGTGCCTCACTCGGGCTGCTCGAGAAGGGGCCAGGAGGGAAGGGCTACCGCAACTCCCCCGTCGCCGAGGAGTTCCTCGTGGCGGGCCGCCCGTACTACTTTGGCGGGCAGGTCCGGTACTGCGACGAGCGGACCTATCTGCCATGGCACCGCATCGGTGAGGCGCTGCGCAACGATCGGCCGCTGACCTGGGAGCCGGGCGATCAAGACTCGATATTCGCCAACGTCGACCCGCAGATGCTCGGCCTCTTCTGGGAGGCGATGTACGCGACGTCGCTCTTCACGGCCCGCGCGCTCGGCGAAGCCTACGACTTCGGCGCCCACCAGCGGCTGCTCGACGTGGGCGGGGGTTCCGGGGCGTACCCGATCGAACTCTGCCGACGCTTCCCGCACCTGCGGGCGACCGTCTACGACCTGCCGCACGTCGTGCCGATCGCTGCCGAGAAGGCCGCCAGCGCTGGCCTGAGCGACCGGATAGACACCATCGCGGGTGACTTCTTCACCGACGAAACGCTGCCGCTGGGACACGACGTGCTGCTGCTCAGCATGATCCTGCACGACTGGAACGAGCCGACCAACCGGCGGATACTCGCCCGCTGCCACGAGGCGCTGCCGCCCGGCGGGTCAGTCGTGATCTCGGAACTGCTGCTGAACCCGGACCGCACCGGGCCGCCAGAGGCGGCACTGATGGGGATGAACATGCTGGTGGAGACCGTAGGCGGACGAAACTACTCGGAGACCGAGTACGCCGACTGGCTGGCGGACACGGGTTTCGGCTCGATCCGTACGGTTACTTTCGACGCCCCCGGGGCGAACGGGGCGCTGATCGCGCGCAAGAGGTGAGCGGGCGATCCTGACGACACAGCGGTCGGCCGGTCACCTCTTGCGGGTTTCGATTCGGCTGGCCCTGTTCTTGGTCGGCACGCCGGCTGGACACACCCGCTAGCGCGTCCTAGGATGCTAGGTGTTTGCCATTGAGGAGATGTCATGCAGCACGTGAATCCAGGTGCGGCCGAGGTTCCGCACCGTCAGATCGCAGATCAGTTGCGGGAGCGAATCCGGCGAGGCGACTGGGCACCGGGTGAGCGGTTGCCTGCCATCCCCGCCCTCGCCGACATGTACGGGGTGGCGAAGCAGACCGTACAACGCACCGTCGACCAGCTCCGTGTCGAAGGCCTGCTCATCACCAAGCCCGGATCGGGGACGTTCGTCCGCGGCACCCGGCGCCGACTCAACCGGCTGGCCCGGGGCAGGTACGGACGCCACCGGGGCTACCACGCCGATCTGGCCGCGCGGTACCGACAGCAGCTGACCGAGGTCGGCCGGGCACCGGCGCCGCCGGAGGTCGCCGACGCCTTCGGAGTGCCCGACGGGACCGAGCTGGTAGTGCGCCGCCATCTGGTACGCACGGATGACTCTCCGGTGGAGGTCGGCGCCTCCTGGCTCCGAGTCGCCGATGCCGCCGGCACCAGCCTGGAACGAGCCGAGCCCTTCGGCCGGCCGCTGTACCAGGAGGTCGAAGAGGTGACCGACCGCCGCTACACCTGGGCACGCGACGTACTCAGCGCCCGCCAGCCGAGCCGGGAGGAGGCGCAGACCCTGCGGATCCGTCCGGACACCCCGGTGCTGCACCTGCTGCACGTGGCGTACGACGCCGACCGGCGTCCGATAGAGGTCGCCCAGGCGACCTGGCCCGGCCCGGTCACCACCCTCACCGAGGAGTATCAAATCCCGGCACCCGTGCCGGATGCGGACCCAGATCCAGGGCTGGTGCTGGGCTGACCGGCCAGTTCTCGCACTTTACTTTGTTTTGCATCCGAACTATTGACACCCGATATCGATTTGTGTGAATCTCAGAACCGGGACCGTCGCGAGGGTCGCGCGGCAGGCGCCGGGACCCGGGCAACCGGCGACCGTTTCCAGCGGAACACCTCTGTCCCAGGTCGCCGCTACCCACCGTCGAGTCGACCGGAGCAAACATGTCTTCCCACCCGACCGCCGTCTGGCCACCCGCCCGGCGGGCGCTCACGATCGCGGCGGCCGCCACGCTGCTGCTGACCACCGCCCTCGCCGACATCGCGACCGCTCACGGCTCGTCGATCGACCCTCCGTCACGCAACTACGGCTGCTACGAACGCTGGGCGAACGACTTCCAGAACCCACGGATGGCGACCGAGGACCCGATGTGCTGGCAGGCCTGGCAGGCCGACTCCACCGCGATGTGGAACTGGAACAGCCTCTACATCGACGGCGTCAACGGTCAGCACCAGGCGCACATCCCCGATGGACAGCTGTGCAGCGCCGGAAACACCGGCGGCACCCGCTACGCCTCGCTCGACGTGCCCGGTGACTGGCGGGCGGTCGACGTCGACAACAACTTCACCGCCACCTACCACGACCAAGCGTTGCACGGTGCGGACTACCACCTGGTCTACGTCACCCGACAAGGGTTCGACCCACTCACCCAGCGGCTGCGCTGGAGCGATCTGGAGCTGGTCCGGACCACCGGCGGCGCGGCCCCCGGCGCGGGTACCCGGACCAACAACCCCAATCTCAACGGGGTCTCGGTCGACATCCCGGTGAGCGCGCCGGGTCGTACCGGCCGGCACATCGTCTACCTGATCTGGAAGGCCAGCCACGCCGACCAGACCTACTACTTCTGCAGCGACGTGAACTTCGGTGGGACGGGAGCCACGCCGCCACCGACCACACCCGCGCCAGCACCCACGACCCCGGGACCGGCACCGACCACACCCGCGCCCACGACTCCCGCCCCCGGCACGCCAGCTCCGGGACAAGGAAGCTGCGCCGCCGCCTTCTCGGTCGTCGCTACCTGGCAGGGCGGTTTCCAGGCCGAGGTCCGGGTGAGCGCTGGATCGACAGCGATCAGCGGCTGGACTGTCAGTTGGACCAATCCCGGCGGGCAGCAGGTGACCCAGGCGTGGAACGCCACCATCACCAGCAGCGCCTCGACCGTCGCCGCCCGCAACGTCGGCTACAACGGCAGCCTCAGCGCCGGGGCGAGCACCACCTTCGGCCTACTTGGATCTGCCAGTGGTACCCCGGCTGCCCAGTCACTGAGCTGCGCCGCCACCTGAGGTGACACCCGAGCAGGCCTGCTCCGCGGAGGTCCGGGACCATCCGCAGGGCAGGTCGTCGACTCAATCGCGGACCCGGACTCCGAGCAACGCGTCGCAGACGTCTGCCATCAGGCTTGGCGCGTGCGGGTCCGGAGCGACCCCGGCGAGAGCCTGGTCGGCCCATTCGTCGATCGCCGCGAGCGCACCGGGCGTATCCAGGTCGTCGGCGAGTCGTCCGCGCACCGCCGCGAGCAGGTCGGCACCGCCCGGGCCGCCGGCGGCCCGGGCGGCCGAGCGCCACCGGTGCAGGCGCTGCTGGCCGGTCTTCAGAGTGTCGTCGGTCCACTGCCGGTCGGACCGGTAGTGGCCGGCGATCAGCGCCAGGCGCAGGGCCATCGGCGCGACCCCGTCGCCCCGCATCCGGGAGACGAACACCAGGTTGCCGCGCGACTTGGACATCTTCTCGCCGTTGAGTCCGATCATGCCGGCGTGTACGTAGTGCGCGGCGAAGGGTGCCTGCCCGGTCAGCACCTCGGCGTGGGCCGCGGAGCACTCGTGGTGCGGGAAGATGAGGTCGTTGCCGCCACCCTGGAGATCGATCTGATCGCCCAGCAGTCCCAGGGCGATGACCGCGCACTCGATGTGCCAGCCCGGCCGGCCCGGGCCGAGCGGGCCGCCCTCCCAGGCCGGCTCGCCATCGCGGGCTCCCCGCCACAACAGCGGGTCGAGGGCGTCCCGCTTGCCAGGCCGGCGCGGGTCGCCGCCGCGCTCGGCGGCGAAGGCGAGCATCTGGTCGCGGGACAGGTTGGATTCGGAACCGAAACCTGATGCCGAGGATACATCGAAGTAGATGTCGCCAGTGCCGTCGGTCAAGCGGTACGCCGCACCGCTGTCGATCAAGGTACGGATCTGCTCGGCGATGGCCGGGATCGACTCGACCGCACCGACGTAGTGGTCCGGCGGGATGATCCGCAGGGCTTCCATGTCCTCCCGGAACAGCGCCGTCTCACGCATCGCGAGGACCACCCAGTCCTCGCCGTCACGGGTGGCCCGCTCCAGCAGGGGGTCGTCGACGTCAGTGACGTTCTGGACATACTTCACCTGATGCCCGGAGTCACGCCACATCCGCTGCACCAGGTCAAACGTGATCATGGTCGCCGCATGACCGAGGTGGGTGGCGTCGTACGGGGTGATCCCGCAGACGTACATCGTCGCCGGGCTCGCCGGGCGGGTGGGCGCCACGGCCTGCCGGGCGGAATCGAACAGCGCCAGTGGCGTGCCGGTGCCGGGCAGCCGGGGCACCTCATGGCCGGTCCAGGAATCCATAGCGCCACCCTATCCACCAGTGACAGGCCCGGTGGCTGCCGAGCGGATCACATCGGCGGCCACGGGATGGCGCTGCGGTCGTCCGGCGGCGGCGGGAAGTGACCGGCGTCGAGCAGCCGCTCGGCACGGTGGTCCAGAGCGGCGACCTCGGCCACCGTCAGCAGGTCGGCCAACTCGTCACGCAGCCGCCCGGCCAGCGCCGAACGCAGCCGGGTCAGGGCCGGGCCGACCTGCTCTGGCAACGGCCGACCCGCCCACCCCCACAGCACGGTCCGCAGCTTCTCGTCGACGTGGAAGCACAGCCCGTGGTCGACGCCGTACGCCTGCCCGTCAGGACCGGTGAGGATGTGTCCGCCTTTGCGATCGGCGTTGTTGACGAGCGCGTCGAACACCGCCATTCGGGCGAGCCGGGAGTCGTCGGCATGTCCCAGGGCGTAAGCATTCCCGGCGGGATCCCGCGCGGCGGCGATCGGCAGCCAGTCGGCCGGCACCTGCTCGGCCGGCACGAAGCCCACCAGGGCACTCGACTCGGCCGGTTCCTCGATCCACAACTGGCAGGCGCCGGGACCGAACGGACCGTCCCGCAGAATCGTCGGCGGCACCAGCGGCCAGTCGAGTGCCCGCGCCACCAGGTACGCGGCGACCTCCCGGCCGGCCAGGGTACCGTCCGGGAAGTCCCATAGTGGACGCTCGCCACGGATCGGTTTGTAGACGCACCGGGCCGTCATGCCATCGGCGCTGAGGGTCGCGCGCAGCGTCGTGTTGGAGGCGTCGATCAACTGCCCTTCCAACTCCACCGAGCCGGCATGCAGCAGACGCAGCACGTCGGGCGCCTGCGACACCGTCGATCGCTCACCGGACTCCATCGGACTCAGCGGTGATAGCCGTTGTGTCGGGGACACAGGTGGCCGCGCGGGTCCAACGGCTGGCCGCAGAGCGGACATGGTGGACGGCCGGCGGCGACCACCCGACGCGCCCGGTCGATGAAGCCCCGGGCCGCGGCCGGCGTCAGCCGTACCCGCAGCCGGTCCAGGCCGGCGTCGACCTCGTCATCGTCCTCGTCGCCCTCGTCGAGCAGGCCCGCGACGGTGTCGTCGTCACTGTCCGCGTCCGAGTCCTGCTCGCCGGCGGCGATCGCCTCGATCACCACGGTGGCCGTGTCGACGTCGAAGGCGAGGCCGAGCGTTCCGACCCGGAACTCCTCGTCGACCGGCGTCTCCAACGGTTCGTTGTCCGACTGGCTGGTCGGGGCCTCGGGCACGTCGACACCGAACCGGCGCTGCGCCTCGGCGAGCAACTCCTCGAGCTTCTCAGCCAGCAGCGACACCTGGACCTTTTCCAGGGCCACACTGACCACGCGGCCGCCGCCCCGGGCCTGAAGGAAGAACATGCGGTCCCCCGGCGGCCCCACGGTCCCCGCGACGAACCGCTCCGGCGGCTCGAAGGCATGTACCTGGTGGGTCATGCCTTCGACCCTATCGGGCCCTCGGGTCGATCCGGTAACGCACCAACCCGATTGCGCCGCCGGGCCCGCGTCATCGCCGGTCCCCGTCGGTGGCGCTGCCCGCGCCGCCACCGACGGCGGCGTCGGAGTCCGGCAACTGACCGCGCCGGCCCGACCGGCCGTGCGGCGACGGGACCAGCCCGGCCAGGTCGGTGCCGGTGTCGTTGAGTCGCAGTAGGAACGGTCGCGTCTGGGTGTAGCGGATCAGGGTCAGTGACGCCGGATCGGCCACGATCCGCTGGAACAGGTCCAGGTGCAGGCCGAGGGCGTCAGCGACGATGGCCTTGATCACATCGCCGTGGGTACACGCCAGCCAGACCGCCTCCGGCCCCCGCTCGGCCTCGACCACCGCGTCCCAGCGGCGGACCGCCGCCACCGCCCGCGAGGACACCGCCGACAAGGCCTCGCCGCCGGGGAACACCGCCGCACTCGGATGTTCCTGAACGACCCGCCACAGCGGCTGCTTGGCCAGAGCCGACAACGCCTGGCCCTCCCATTGGCCGTAGCCGCACTCGATCAGGCCATCCTCCAGAGCCGGCGTCACCTCCGGCAGGGCCAAACCGAGGGTCTGCCGGCAGCGGACCAACGGACTGCTGACCACCTGCGCCCATGGCACCGCAGCCAGCCGGGCACCGACCGAGCGGGCCTGGGCCTGGCCGGTCTCGTCCAACTCAACCGGCTGCCGTCCGGCCAGGCCACCCTCGGCATTGGCCGTCGTACGGCCGTGTCGCAGAAGCACCAACGTCGCCACCGGGCCAGCCTACGGCGGCTGCGCCCCGCACCGCACCGGTGGCTCCGCTCAGGTCGCCGAGATGGTGCCGGTGAGCAGCAGCGCCATCACGAGCGTGCCCAGCGCCACCCGATAGAGCACGAACGCGTACAAGGTGTGGTGCGCGACATAGCGCAGCAGCCAGGCGATCGCGGCGTACCCGACGGCGAACGCGATGACGGTAGCCACCACCATCTGGGCGATCGTCGGTGCCCGGCCTTCCGGGTTGAACACGTCGGGCAGGCTGAACACCCCGGACATCACCACCGCCGGGATAGCCAGCAGGAAGGAGAACCGGGCGGCGGCCTCCCGGGTGAGGTTCAGGAACAGGCCGGCGGTCAACGTGCCACCGGAGCGGGACACCCCCGGGATGAGCGCCATCGCCTGAGCGAAGCCCATCACCACGCCGTCGCGCATGGTGAGACGCTCCAGCGTCCGGGTCTGCCGACCCCAGTACTCCGCGAACGCGAGGAACAGGGCGAACACGATCAGCACGGTGGCGGTTATCCACAGGTTCCGCAGGCCGCTACGGATCTGATCCTTGAACAGGAAACCGATCAGGCCGATCGGGATCGACCCGACGATGACGTACCAGCCCATCCGGTAGTCGGGGTCGCCGCGCACCGACGAGTCCCAGATACCCACGACCCAGATCTTCGCGATCCGCCAGATGTCCTTGGCGAAGTAGAGCAGCACCGCCGCCTCGGTCCCCAGCTGGGTGACGGCGGTGAACGAGGCCCCGGCGTCGGCGTCGAAGAACAACGCCGAGGTGATCCGCAGATGTGCCGACGAACTGACCGGCAGGAACTCGGTGAGCCCCTGCACCACGCCCAGCACGATGATCTCGATCCAGCTCATCACCGCCCCACCCCGGCCGCTTCCAACGCCTGCGCCACCGTCCGCAGCGTCGCCACCCGAGCCTGCGTGTCACCGTCGAACAGACTGACCGACAGGGTCGTCGCCCCGGCCGCGGCGTACTCGGCCATCCGCCGCGCGATCCGCTCGGGCGGCCCCAACAACGACGTACGGTCGATGAACTCGACCGGCACGGCCGCCGCGGCCTCCCGCATCCGCCCGGCCAGGAAGTGATCCTGTACCTCGTCGGCAGCTGTACCGAATCCCATCCGGGTGGCCAGTTGATGGTAGAAGTTCTGGGTCCGGCTGCCCATCCCGCCCAGGTAGAGCGACGCGTAGCCGCGCACCTGGTCCGCGCAGGCAGCGACGTCCGCACCGACCACCACCGGGACGGTCGGCACCACGTCGAAGCCGACGAGTTCCCGCCCGGCCCGGGCACGGCCGGCGGCGATCCTGGCCAACTGCTCTGCGGCGGTCTCCGGGCAGTAGAAGATGGCCAGCCAGCCGTCGGCGATCTCGCCGGCCAGTTCCAGGTTGCGCGGGCCGACCGCGGCCAGGTAGATCGGGACCTGCGCCCGCGGCGGCCGGAAGTTGAGCTTCAGCGCCTTGCCTGGTCCGTCGGGCAGCGGCAGCGGGTAGTGCGTTCCGGCGTACTCCACCCGCTGGCGGCCGATCGCGGCACGGACGATGTCGACGTACTCGCGGGTCCGGGCCAGCGGCTGGCCGAACCGTACGCCGTGCCAGCCCTCGGAAACCTGCGGACCGGACACACCGAGGCCCAGCCGGAACCGACCACCGGACAGCGTGTCGATGGTCGCCGCGGTCATCGCGGTCGCCGCCGGGGTCCGTGCCGGAATCTGCATCACCGCCGCGCCGACGTCGATTCGTTCGGTCTGGCCGGCGAGCCAGGCCAGCACGCTCGGGGAGTCGGATCCGTACGCCTCGGCTGCCCAGACGACCGCGTACCCGAGCCGATCGGCTTCCCTGGCCAGCGCGAGGTGGTCCGCTGGTGAACTGGTCGACGTAAGGTAACCAAGGCTGAGTCCGAGTCGCACGCCCAGTCATCCCCCATCCCCCGGTCACGGGGTATCCACGGCACCCGCCTGGCATCAGCCGGGTGGCAAGCCGCACCAGGGTACGCAATCGTCCACCGCCGTTGAACGACCGGCTGGGACGACTCGCCGACCGGGCACCATCCGGGCAGGCCGACGAGGCGGTCGAGAGTGAGGATATCGGTACCGGCAGGTTCTGAATAAGGTGCACCTATGCAGCAGCGACCGCTCGGCCGCAGCGGGCTGGCGGTTTCCCGGCTCGCGCTCGGTACCATGACCTGGGGCCGGGACACCGACGCCGACGACGCCGCGGCACAGTTGAAGAGTTACCTCGACGCGGGTGGCAACCTCATCGACACCGCCGACGTCTACGGCGACGGTGACGCCGAGACGGTCATCGGTTCACTACTGGACAGCATGGTGCCACGTGAAGACCTGGTGATCGCCACCAAGGCCGGGTTACGGCCGGGTGGACACCGGCGGCGCGACACCTCCCGCTGGCATCTGCTGCGCACCCTCGACGCCTCGTTGCGCCGGCTCGGCACCGAGTACGTGGATCTGTGGCAGGTACATGGCTACGACCCGCAGACGCCGCTGGAGGAGACCCTCAGCGCGCTCGACCACGCGGTGAGCAGCGGCCGGGTGCGCTACGTCGGCGTGTCGAACTTCAGCGGCTGGCAGACCGCCCAGGCGACGGCGTGGCAGGCGGCGATGCCCGGACGTGCCGCGGTGGTCGCGGTCCAGGTGGAGTACTCGCTGCTCCAGCGCGGCGTGGAGCGGGAGGTGCTGCCCGCCTGCGCGGAGCTCGGACTCGGGGTGCTGGCGTGGTCCCCGCTGGGCAGGGGGGTGCTGACCGGCAAGTACCGGCACGGCCGCCCGGTCGACTCCCGGGCCGCCTCGGCCCACCTGGAACGGTTCGTCGCCGGCTATCTGGAGCCCCGGTGCTCCAGCATCGTGGAGGCGGTGTCGACCGCGGCCGCCGGGCTCGGCGTGGCCCCGCTGGAGGTGGCGCTGGCCTGGGTACGCGACCGGCCCGGGGTGACCGCGCCGGTCCTGGGCGCGCGGACCGCGGGGCAGTTGATGGGTGCGCTCCAAGTCGAACGCATGAACCTGCCGGTCGAGATCGCCCGGGCGCTCGACGACGTCTCCGCGCCGCCGGTCGGCTATCCGGAACGTGACGGGTGACGGGACCGCCCGGCAGGATGGGTGCCATGGACTACGAGTACGCGCCACTGCGGTTGCCGCCGAACGTCGACCGGTTGACCGCCGCCGCGCAGTTGGCCATCCAGGCCGAATTCTCCGGCTGGGAACTGGCTCGGGTGCGGCTGTTTCGCGACGGGACGCGCCAGGTGATGCTTCGGCGCAAGGTGGCGAAACAGCCGCAACCCGGGCTGTCCGTGTGACGCGGGACACGCCGGCCGGGTTCCGGCCGGATCAGCGCGGCGGTTGCGCGTCCGAGGTCTCACTGTCGTCGAGTTCGTCCGGCAGGTAGGCGTGTTCGTCGAGGCGTCCGACGATCTCGTCACCGGGTGCCGAGCGGAACGGCCCGTCGACGTCGCCGTCGTCGAAGGCGTCCGGGTCCAGCGCGGTGCCGACCTCGTGCACCATGACGACCCCGTCGAGGGGGTCCAGCTCGGGGATGTCCAGGGCCCCGAGTGCTCCGTCCCCGGCCTGCAGCAGCTCCAGCACCGCTTCGCCCACTCCGTTGACCGGATCCGGTTCCTCCGCCGCGGGCGTGCTCTGCCGGCGGGCGGCCTCGGCGATGCGGATCAACGCGGCCACCGACGGCACCCGGTAGTCGCGCCGCTGTCGCACCGAGACCACCTGCGGGTACGGGTCGTCCGGTTCGGTGCCGTCGACTCCGCCGGCGCCGACACCGAACCGTTCGTCGGCCTCCTGCGGGTCGATCGACTCGACGTCCCAGGGGGTGACTTCACCGAACGCGTCCAGGAGCAGTTCGTCGTAGGCGTACGAGGCGTTGTTCAGGGTCACGTACGCCTGCCAGACGGCATCGTCGTCGATCCGGCCCTGCGCGGCCTTGACCGTGGCCAGATGTGCTCGGGCCGCGTGGAACACCTCTTCCAACGCGGCGTCGAGTGCGGCGTGCTGGTCGGTCACGGATGTGGTTCCCTTCACAGTCGATGGGGGCCGGCGCCGCCAGCGGTCCGGCCGCAGGCGTGACGCCGGGCGGGCGGGCCGAAGGGCCGGCCGGCCGGCGGGGTACCGGTGGTCAGCTCTGTCTCAGGAAGCGGTCGAGCACGTGCACGCCGAACTGTAGTCCCTCGACCGGGACCCGCTCGTCGATGCCATGGAACAGTGCGGAGAAATTCAACTCGGCCGGCAGCCGCAACGGAGCGAACCCGAAACAGCGGATGCCGATTTGCCGGAACGCCTTGGCGTCGGTGCCGCCGGAGAGCATGTACGGCACCACCCGGGCACCGGGGTCGACGTGGCGCAGCGCGGCGGCCATCGCGTCGACCAGCGCGCCGTCGAAGGTGGTCTCGATGGCTGGCTGCCGCTCCACGTGCTCGATCTCCACATCCGGGCCGACCAGTTCCCGCAGCTCGGCCAGGAACGGCGCCTCCTGGCCGGGTAGCACCCGGCAGTCGATCGTGGCGCTGGCCCGACCGGGGATGACGTTTTCCTTGTAGCCGGCCTGCAGCCGGGTCGGGTTGGCGGTGTTGCGGATCGTGGCACCGATGATGTTCGCGATCGGCCCGAGTTTGGCGATCGTCAGTTCCGGATCGGCCGGGTCGAACCCGATGCCGAGCAGATCGGAGACCTCTGCCAGGAAATCGCGCACGGTCGGGGTCACCACGATCGGGAACTGGTGGCGGCCGACCCGGGCTACCGCCTCGCACAGGGCGGTGACCGCGTTGTCGTCGTGCACCATCGAGCCGTGCCCGGGTCGGCCGCGGGTGTGCAGGCGCAGCCAGTTGATCCCCTTTTCTGCCGTCTCGATCAGGTACAGCCGCAGGTCGTCACTGACCGTGTAGGAGAATCCGCCGACCTCGCCGATCGCCTCCGTGCAGCCGTCGAACAGGTCACGGTGCTGCTGCACCAGGTAGTGCGCCCCGTACCGGCCGCCGGCCTCCTCGTCGGCGGTGAAGGCCAGCACGATGTCGCGGGGCGGACGCACCCCGGTCCGCTGCCAGTCACGCACGACGGCGAGCACCATGGCGTCGAAGTCCTTCATGTCGATCGCGCCCCGGCCCCACAGGTACCCGTCACGCAGTTCGCCAGCGAACGGCGGTACCGACCATTCGGCCGGGTCGGCCGGGACCACGTCGAGGTGCCCGTGGACCAGCAGCGCTCCCCGGCCCGGGTCCGTCCCGGCGATGCGCGCCACGAGGCTCGCTCTGCCCGGGGCGGACTCGACGATCGTGCTGGGCACCCCGACCTCGGCGAGCTGGCCCGCGACGTACTCGGCGGCGAGGCGTTCACCGGCGCTGGTGAGCGGATCCCCGGTGTTGGTGGTGTCGATGCGCAGCAGATCACGGCAGATCCGCACGACCTCGTCGGTGGGTGCCGGCGACGCGGGGAGTGAACTCATGCGCTTCTTCTTACCAGTCCGCCCGTCATCGACCCAGTCCCGCCGCCATCTCCACGGTCCGGCACGTGTTTGGCACGGGTCGGTGGTTGGGTATCGCTGCCGGCGGTACGGCGGATTCGCGTACGCGGACCGGGTGCGTGGGCTCCCGAACAGGCATGAGGAGGCAGCCGTGTCGGTGGGACTCCCCCCGATCCCGTCGCTGGGCGAAGAGGATCCGAACCACGACCCGGGCGGTACCGACCTGGTCAGCCTGCTACTCGACGAGCACCGGGCGATCGACCGACTCCGTACCGCCGTCGCCGGTGAGGCCGATCCGGCGCGGCGCCGGGCGATGTCCGACGTTCTGGTGGCGATGATCTCCAGACATCTGTCCGCGGAGGAGCAGTACCTCTACCCCGCGGTGCGGGCCGCGCTGCCCGAGGGCGCGGACCTGGCTCGGGCGGGCATCCGTACCGACCGGCAGCTGCACGCCGCCCTGGCCGGATCACCCGCCGACGCTGCCGGCGGTACGCCCGAGATGCCTGCCGCGTGGCACCGGCACCGGCAGTTCACTGAGAGCGAGCTGCTGCCCCGGTTGCGAACCGCCGCGACGGCCGAGGAGCTGATCCGCCTCGGCAACCGGGCGGCGATCGCCGAGGAGGCCGCGCCCACCCGCCCGCATCCACGCGCTCCGGAGCAGCCGCCGTGGAACCGGGTCGCGGCGCCGGCGCTCGGGCTGGTGGACAAGGTCCGAGACCTGGTCACCGGCCGGACCACCTACCCGCAGGACCTGTCTCCGTCGCCCGGTGAGCAACGTCGGGATTCCTCGGGCGGAGATCGTTGACCCGCGACGGTACGACCCGCCGGCGACGGACCCGAGCGCGGAGCTGGCCGGGCCGCCGAATCACTGAAAGTGATTGACTCAGGTCGTTACGTTGATCTTCGCGTCCGTTCGGAGATGTTTCACATTGATGTCCGGGAACGTTTCCCGCTTCGAAGGTCTTCCCGTCGATCCCGTTCTGGTCCTACCGTCACGTTATGAACCTGGAGCTGCGGCACCTGCGGGTGGTCTGCGCCATCGCCGAAACCGGCAGCGTGACCAAGGCTGCCTCCATGTTGGGCCTCGCCCAACCGGCACTCACCGCACAACTGCAGCGGATCGAGCGAACGCTCGGCGGTCCGCTGTTCGAACGCGACCGACGCGGCGCGCGACCCACCGCACTGGGTGAACTGGTTCTGGCCCGCGCCCGAGTACTGCTGCCGGCGATGAAAGGGCTCCAGGACGAGGCCGCTCGGCTGGCGGGCACCGGCAGCATGATAAGTCGCTTCCGACTAGGTGGGGTGAACAGCCCGATCCTCGGCGGGCTGGTGCACCGGCTGGCGGCCGACCAGCCGCAGGCACAGATCAGCACCTACGCGTCGTGGTACGTCGACGAACTGGCCCAGATGGTGCTCGGCGGCCGGCTGGACTATGCATTGACCGGGGTATGCGGCGACTCCACCCCGTCCGGGGAGTTCGGCCTGGCCTGGCGACCGGTCGCCGTCGACGCGATCTTCGTGCTGTTGCCGGAATCCCATCCGATGGCACAGCACAGCCAGATCGAGTTGGGGATGCTGGCGGAGGAGCAATGGGTCGCCGCGCCCGGCGACGGCTGCTTCGGCGACTGCTTCGCCGCCGCCTGCGCGCGGTCCGGCTTCACGCCACGCAAGATGTACGAGACCGATATCCGAGGCTGCGTGGACCTGGTCGAGTCGGGTGAGGCGATCGCGCTGTGTCAGGCGACGTTCCGGCCGATCAGCGGTCTGGTGACCCGGCCGTTGGCCGATGCGCCGCTGCGCTGGCGGCTACTGCTGGGCTGGCACCCGGACGCCACCGCTGCCGCGCTCGCCGACCGGGTGCTCGCCCACGCGACCGCGGCGTACAACGACTCGCTGACCCGCAACCCCCAGTATCTCGGCTGGCTCGCCGACAATCCCGGGTTCGGTGCGCAGAGTCTGACCGCCACGCCGGCGACACCCGGGGGACCTGCCGCCGCTGTCACGATATGAGTCAGTTGATATCTGCCTGCTGACATAGATCGCCCTTAAATTGACAGCACTCGGCGTTGCGCCGAAGGGCCGACACCCGGAGCCTGACGGCGCTCCATGAACAGCGGCCATCCGGCATCCGGGGTGTCCATCTCGGTAGCGCGCCGCCGAGGTGTCCGTGCCTACGGCTCAGGGCCACCAGGTGATCCTGGCGACCCGACCGTAGGTCGTCGCGTCAATCTGTCTGGGGAGCACATGACATGAGACGAGCACTGATCGCGGCCGCCGCGGCCGCCATACTGCCACTCGGCGTGGCCGGATTCGCCGCGCTGCCGGCGACGGCGGCGCCCAACACCGGACCGGTCGGTCAGCCAGCCGCCGACGCGGCCGCACCCGCAATGCTCGCCGCGATGCAGCGTGACCTCGGCCTGACCGCTGACCAGGCACGAATTCGGATGGCCAAGGAGGCCAGCGCCAACAAGCGGGAAGCGATGCTGCGCGCCACCCTGGGTGCCGACTTCGGCGGGGCGTGGCTGTCTCCCGACGGCGCCACCCTGACCGTGGCGGTCACCGACGCCGCCGAAGCGGCCGCCGTGACCTCCGCCGGCGCGAAAGCCAAGGTGGTCAGCCGCAGCGAGGCCGACCTGGACCGGGTCAAGGCACAGCTGGACCGGACCGCGAGCAAGGCACCGGCCGAAGCGGTAGCCGGCTGGTACGTCGACGTCACCACCAACACCGTGGTGGTGCTGGCCAGGGGCGGCACCACCACGGCCGAGGCGTTCGTCGCCGGCAGCGGCGCGGCGGCCGAGGCGGTACGGGTGGTGCGCACCGCCGAGACCCCGACCACGCTGTACGACGTCCGTGGCGGGGACGCCTACTACATGGGCGGCCGCTGCTCGGTCGGCTTCTCGGTGACCGGTGGTTTCGTCACCGCCGGGCACTGCGGCACGGTCGGCACCGCGACCCAGGGCTACAACCAGGTGTCCCAGGGCAGCTTCCGGGGGTCGTCGTTCCCCGGCAACGACTACGCCTGGGTGCAGACCAACTCGCGCTGGACACCTCAGCCGTGGGTGAACAACTACAGCGGCGGCAACGTCACGGTCGCCGGATCGGCTGAGGCAGCGGTCGGTGCCTCGGTCTGCCGCTCCGGATCGACCACCGGCTGGCGCTGCGGCACAATCCAGGCCAAGAACTCCACGGTGAACTACCCGCAGGGCAGCGTTTCCGGACTGACCAGGACCAACGCCTGCGCCGAGCCCGGTGACTCCGGCGGATCGTGGCTCTCCGGCCAGCAGGCGCAGGGCGTCACGTCCGGTGGCTCGGGCAACTGCTCGGTCGGTGGCACCACCTACTTCCAGCCGGTCAACGAGATCCTGTCGGTGTACGGCCTCACCTTGCGTACCGGCAGCGGCGGCCCCCCGCCGCCGACCACCCCGCCGCCGGGCGGTGACACCTGCAGCGGGTACCAGAACACCTACACCGGGACTCTCTCCTCGGGCGGCACCCAGATCCAGCCCAACGGCACCTACTTCACCGCCAGCGCGGGGACCCACCGGGCATGTCTGGACGGGCCCACCAGCCGCGACTTCGATGTCTACCTGCAGCGTTGGAGCGGTGCCAGCTGGGTGAGCGTGGCCAGCGGCACCAGCCCCGGTCCGGACGAGACGTTGACCTACAGCGGTTCCTCGGGCTACTACCGGTACGTGGTCCACGCGTACAGCGGGTCGGGCAGCTACTCGCTGGGCATCACCCGACCGTGACGTCTGCGCCCTGACCCGACGGCATTCTGGTCCGATGCGCCATCGCAGCGGCGGCGGGTACCCGCAGGGGTACCCGCCGCCGGTGCGCAGTACTCAGCCGGCGGTGTCGGCGTCGGCCCGTAGCGGATCGTGTCCCAGGTCCAGCAGCGCCCGCCGCCACCGGTCGTCCGCCGCGCCGGCCGGTGGCCGGTGGTCGAGCAGACCGCGGATCTCGTCGACGACCTGCGTCATCACCTGCCGATCCGAGCCGGTCAGATCCACCCGCCGCTTGCCGAGCACCGCCAGTACCGCGCCACCGGGTTGCGGCAGGTCGGTGCCGGGTCCGACGAAGGCCTGCTCCCCGGACGCCTCGGTCAGCAGCCAGTCACGCAGCTGCTCCGAAGTGACGTTCACATAGCGGTGGAACTCCTCCCACAACTGGTCGCTGCTGGTATCGGTACGCCGATGTGCCGCCATTGACAACCTCCTCGCTTGGTCAGTGTCCGACAGGCGAATCAGTTCACCGCCCGACGGCGGCCGCGGCCGGATCGCGACCGGCAGCGGCACCGTCCGCGACGTCGAACCGCAGTTCGCCGTCGCGGGCGTCGATGGTGACCAGCTGTCCAGCGGCGAGCGCACCGTCGAGAAGCATCCGGGACAGCCGGTTGTCGACCTCACGCTGAATGGTGCGGCGCATCGGACGGGCACCGAACTCAGGCTGGTAACCGGCCTCGGCAATCCAGTCGGTGGCCGGGTCGGTGACCTCCACCGAGATGTTCTGGGCGTGCAGGCGCCGGCGGGTCTCCTCCAACAGCAGATCGGTGATCTTACGCAACTGCGGCGCCGCCAGCTGCCGGAAGATGATGATCTCGTCGATCCGGTTGAGGAACTCCGGCCGGAAGTCCTCCTGCAGACGGCGCAGCATCCGGGCCCGCAGGTCGTCGTCCAGGCTGGCGTCGTCCGCACCGCCGAAGCCCACGCTGCGGCCACCGCTGGTGATCAACTCCGAGCCGACGTTGCTCGTCATGATCAGCACTACGTTGCGGAAGTTGACCGTCCTGCCCTGGCTGTCGGTCAACCGTCCCTCGTCGATGAGTTGCAGCAGGACGTTGAACACGTCGGGGTGTGCCTTCTCGATCTCGTCGAGCAGCACCACCGCGTACGGTCGACGCCGGACCGCCTCGGTGAGCTGCCCCGCCTCCTCGTAGCCGACGTAGCCCGGCGGCGCGCCGACCAGGCGACTGACGGTGTGCCGCTCCTGGAACTCGCTCATGTCCAGACGGACCATGCGGTCGGCGTCGCCGAACAGCACCGCGGCCAGGGCCCGCGCCAGTTCGGTCTTGCCCACCCCGGTGGGGCCGAGGAACAGGAAGCTGCCGACCGGGCGGTCGGGATCGCCCAGCCCGGCGCGGGACCGGCGAACCGCCTCGGCGACCGCGGTGACCGCGTCGTCCTGCCCCACCACGCGCTGATGCAGCTCGCCCTCCAGCCGCAGCAACCGGTCCCGCTCCTCCTCGGTGAGTTGGTTCACCGGAATCCCGGTCGCCCGGGACACCACCTCGGCGATCTCCTCGACGCCGACCTGCGGCACCCTGGCCCCGTCCGGGCTGCGCGCGGCTTCGATCCGCCCCTGTACCTCGACCAGTTGGTCGCGCAGGTTCGAGGCACGTTCGTACTGTTCGTCGGCGACGGCCTGGGCCTTGTCCCGGTGCAACTGCTCCAGGTCACGTTCCAGCTCGCGTACGTCGGCGGCGGGCATCCGGGTCCGTAACCGCACCCGGGCCCCGGCCTGGTCGATCAGGTCGATCGCCTTGTCCGGCAGGAAGCGGTCGCTGATGTAGCGGTCGGCGAGTTCGGCCGCCGACATCAGCGCGTCGTCAAGGAACCGCACCTGATGATGGGCCTCGTAGCGGTCCCGTAGTCCGTGCAGGATCGCGATGGTGTCCTCGACGCTCGGCTCGGGCACCAGCACCGGCTGGAACCGCCTGGCCAGGGCTGCGTCCTTCTCGATGTTGCGCCGGTACTCGTCGAGCGTGGTGGCACCCACCACCCGCAGATCGCCCCGGGCCAACGCCGGCTTGAGCATGTTGCTGGCGTCCATCGAGCCTTCGGCACCGCCACCACCGGCACCGACCAACGTGTGCAGCTCGTCGAGAAACACGATCAGATCGTCGCCGTGACCACGAATCTCGTCGATGACCTTCTTCAACCGTTCCTCGAAATCGCCGCGGTAGCGGGTACCGGCGATGAGACCGGCCAGATCCAGCTGCACCACCCGCTTACCCGCGAGGGTCTGCGGCACCTCGCCATCGATGATCCGCTGGGCGAGACCTTCGACGATCGCGGTCTTGCCGACACCGGCCTCGCCGATCAGCACCGGGTTGTTCTTCGTACGCCGAGACAGGATCTCCACCGCCTGCTCGATCTCGTCGGCCCGCCCGATGACCGGGTCGATCGCACCCTGGCTGGCCAGCTCGGTCAGATCCTGGCCGTACTGGTCGAGGGTCGGGGTCTTCCTGGCGGGACGGGCCTTGGCGCTGCCCCCACGTTCGGCGCTGGCGTCCTGGAGCGACCGTGGCTCGACGTGCCCAGCGGCGAGCATCCGCCCCGCCGCCGACTCCGGGTTCACCGCCAACGCCATCAGCACGTGCTCGGGCCCGATGTATGTCGCTCCGGTGGCCCGGGACAGCTGGTGCGCGTCGAGCAGCGCACGTTTGGCCGCCGGGGTCAGCGAAAGGTTCGCCGGGACCTCGCCTCGCCCGGCGGCCGGTCCGCCCAGCTCGGCGAGCAGACCCTTCGGGTCCGCCCCGGCCTTGCGCACCAGCTCCCGCAGCGGCTCACGCTGCAGCGCTGCCCACAGCAGGTGGTCGGTGTCGAGATCGCTGGTGCCAGACTGGGCAGCCCGCCGGGCGGCCGCGGTCAGCAGGTCCCGGGCGTCCGCGCTCATCAGGCGGGTGATGTCGACGCGGTGTACCGGCAACCGTGGTTCGCCGCCGGTGAGAAACCGGGCCAGCAGATCTTCCCACGGGTCGGTGCCCAGCCCGCCCGGGCCGTACGGTCCGTCACTCATACTCGTGCCCCCTCGCCGGGTCGCCGGCCGTGACCCGCCAGTGGCTACCCGGAGCCGGCCGGCACAAACCTGCGCCGGACCGGTGCCGCCCCGCACCCGGACCGCGATGGACACTGGCAGGCTTGCCGGATGGGAACTGTGCTCGTCGTCGATGGCGCCAACGTGGTCGGCTCCCGGCCGGACGGATGGTGGCGGGATCGGCTCGCTGCGGCGGTACGGCTACGTGACCGGCTCGCTGTGCTCGCCGACCGGGGGCTGCCGGGCCTGGCGCCTCCGGTCGAGGTGGTCCTCGTGGTCGAGGGGGCCGCCGGCGCCCTGCCCAGCGCCACCGGGGTCCGGGTCGAGGCAGCAGTCGCGTCGGGCGACGACCTGATCGTGGACCTCGCCGCCAGTTGCGCCCGATCGGCGGGGCTGGCGGTCGTGGTGGTCACCGCTGACCGGCGGCTACGGGCCCGGGTGACGGCGGCGGGTGCCGAGGTGCGCGGCCCCCGCTGGCTGACCCGGCAGTTCGACGACCCGCCACCGATCGATCAGTTGTCGGACTTCTGACCGGTATTCAGACTGAAGACCTGATCCGCGCAGCACAGGAACCCAGCTCACCGCGGGTCTGGCATGCCCGACGGCGGGCTGAACCGCCGAGCCCTCGGTGGGATCGGACAGCCGGGCAGCAATCTCCCACCGGCGGTAGGCTCTAATAGAGCCTTCCAGCCCCCGAGGAGGTTTCGCCCGTGGCGAGTGTCGCCGAGGTCAAGTCCGCCATCGAAGCCGCGGTCATGCAGGTGTCGGAAGGCCAGGCTGCCGTCCAGGCCGCCAGCGAGAAGATCGCCGAGGCCCAGCAGAGTCTCGCTGCGGCGTTCGAGGGCAGCGGCCACGAGGCGGTCGGTGCCGCCCAGGCCGCACTGTTCCAGGCGAGTAGCGAGCTTGAGGAGTGCCTGGCCGCCACCCTCGCCGCCGTCGAGCAGGCCCAGACCTACTCCGCGACCCTGTAGCCAGGCGTGTCCCTCGTCGAGAACCTCGCCGCGCGGGTCCGGGCCACCGCCGACGACCTGCCGGTGGGACAGATCGCCGTGGCGGTGCAACGGCTGCGTGCCGCGACCGACCTGCTCATCTGGATACGCCAGGAGTCCGCCGATCCACTGGCGGTCCCGCAACTCGCCGGCGCCACCGAACACGCGGAGCAGGCCGGGCATGCACTGCGGGTCGCCGCGCAGTCGGTCGCCGACTACCTGGCGGCGATCGGGGTCGACGGCTCGGCGCCGGCGGACGACTCCTGGCGGGCGGCGCTGGAGCGCCGCGACGAGACCGCTCGGCCGCCCGGCGGTGGCCCGGCCGCCGGGGCCACCGCCGGGCGGCTCGGCAACTGGTGGGCGACCCGGGTCGCGGAGCTGACCGACCTCGAACCGACCGATGCCGCCGCGTCCGAGCAGGCCGCGTCCGACACCGCGGACCTGCTGCGGCGGGTGGCCGCGGCGGTCCGGCGGACCGACCGCGACGGGCTACGGCGCGAACTGGCCGCCGTAGCCGCGCCCACCGGCCTGGATCTGGCCGCGATCACGCCGCCGGTGCTGCGCCGGCTCACCGGTGACCTGCTCGACCACGAACCGCGCGCCGAAGACCTGCGCAGGCTCAGCACCGTCACCTCCGGCCGGGTGCGTGAGCTGCTACCAGGCATGCCAGAGCAGGTGCTGGACACTCTGCTCGCTCGAACGTGCCGGGTGCCGGTCGACGAGCGGGCCGGTGGCGCGGCGAACGCCGATCGCGGCGCCGACCCGCCATCGCCGCCGCACCCGGCGGACTCAGCGGTGGCCGGGGCGGTCCTCACCGGGGTGCTGCTCCAGCTACTCGATCGGGACCCGCAGACCCTGCACCCGGAGCAGCCATCCGCTCGCCGGGGACCCGATGCCTGACGCGCGGACCGAGCTGATCGCCAGGGTCCGGCGGGCACTCGGCCAGGCCCGGGCGGTGGCCCGGTACCGCCTCGACCTGGTCGAGGCGGATCTCGCCGCCGCGGAGCAGCAGCTGAAACGAGTTCGACGGGCCGCCGACCAGGTACCGCACCGTGCGGCGGCGCACCGTGACCAGCGGTTGGCCGAGCTCGCCAAGCGATATCAGGACGAGATCGAGTCGGTGGCGCGGCAGGCGGTCGTCGCCGTGGCAGCGGCGGCACCGGGAGCAGCCACGCTGGACTGGCCTGACTGGCGACCCACCCCGGCCGGGCGGGCGGAACCGCCGGGCCTGACCCGGATCGGGCTGACCGGGCTGGCCGACGGCCCGGCCATCGCCGCACTGGTGCCGCTGCTGGACCAAGGACACGTCGTGTTGGACGGCGACGACCGGGCAGGCTGCGACGCGGTGATCTCCGCGCTGCTGTTACGGGTGCTCGGCCGGGCCACCCCCGGCGCGGTCCGGTTGACCGGATACGACCCGGAACGGCTCGGCGGTGGTCTGGCTGGCTTCGCCCCGCTGGCCGGGCCGGGCCTGCTGACCTTCGCCGGCCCCGGTGGGTTGAGCCGCCACCTGGACGACCTGGTCGATCACGTCCGGCGGATCAACGAGACGGTGCTGGCCGGCGAGTACGGGTCGCTACGGGAGCTGGCGACGGCCACCGGGCGACGGCCGGAGCCGTGGCGGATCGCCGTACTGCTGGGCAGCCCAGGTGAGGAGCTGTCCCGGCACGAACGCGCGCAACTCGACCGGATCGCCAGGGCCGGCGCTGCCTGCGGGGTCCACCTGCTCGTTCGAGGGATCGTGCTCGGGCCGAGCCCGACGGTGACCACCATCTCGGTCTCCGCTGGCGTCGCCAGGGTCAGCGGCTATCCCCAGTTGCCGGTCCGGCTGGATCCGCCGCCGCCGGCAGAGTTGGTCACCCGTACCTGCCGGACGATCGCCGCCGCGATATCAGCCGGACCGACGCCGGCGGTCTTCACCGACCTGCTGCCTGAGCAGGAGTGGACCGAGGTGGCGACGACCGGGATCACCGCTCCGGTGGGCGACAGCCCGCAGGGGCGACCGGTGCAGGTCACCCTGAGCGACTACCCGCCGCACGCGCTGATCGGCGGCCCGTCCGGCACCGGAAAGACCAATCTGATCTACGCGTGGATCGGCGCCCTCGCAGCCCGGTACTCCCCCGCCGAGTTGGAGTTCTACCTGCTGGACTTCAAGGAAGGTGTGTCGTTCGCCCGGTTCGCCCCCGGACGCCGGGACCCGAGTTTCCTGCCGCACGTCAGGTTGGTCGGGGTGAACGTCAACACCGACCGGGAGTTCGGCCTGGCGATGCTGCACTTCCTCGGGGCGCAGCTGCGGCGACGCGCCGACGCTGCCAAGCGGCACGAGGTCACGAAGCTGGCGGAGCTGCGGGCGGAGGACCCAGATGGACGGTGGCCTCGAATCGTCGCGGTGATCGACGAGTTCCAGGTGCTGCTCTCCGGCAACGATGCGCTGGCCACCGAGGCCGCGACGCTGTTGGAGGATCTGGCCAGACGCGGCCGCTCTCAGGGCATCCACCTGATCCTCGCCTCCCAGGACGTCTCCGGCATCCAGGCGCTGTGGGGGCGTACCGCGTTGGTCGCCCAGTTCGCGTTGCGGATCGCGTTGCCCAAGGCCCGGCGGATCCTGCCGGAGACGAACATGGCGGCTGAGGCGCTACCGCGCCATCACGCGGTGGTCAACTCCGAGTCGGGCGCGGCCGAGGCGAACCGGATCGTCCGGATTCCGGCCGCCAGCGATCGGGACACCTGGCAGGAGTTGCAGCACCGGCTGTGGCGGCGACGCCCGGAGGGACTCTCCGCGCCGCGCTTGTTCGACGGTGACGCGGTGCCCCGGTTGACCGAGGCGCCCGACTATCTGGGCCTGTCCGCGGCCGACGGCGCCCCTCGCGAGCCGGTGGCGTTGCTGGGCGAGACGATCGACGTGCTGGCCCGCTCCGCCCGGTTGGGTCTGGCGCGCGCACCGGGGCGCAACCTGGCGGTGCTCGGTACCCGGGTGGACGAGGCCTGCGCGCTCCTCGACGCCGCAGCCCGGTCACTGGCCCGCCAGTACCCGCCCGGCACCGCCCGGTTCGACCTGGTCTGCCTCGACCCGGACGCGGAGGCCGCCGCCCGGCGCCTGCACGCGGAGTTGCCGGCCGGAACCGGTCTGTACGACCTCGACACCGTGTCCGGGCTGCTGGCCGATACCACCGACCGGCTGTCGGCCGACATGCCCGACGGCCCGGTGCGGCCGCATTTCCTGGTGCTGTACGCGGTGGACGCAGCCGCAGGTCGCCTGGCGGTGAAGGTTGCCGGCAGATCGGGGCTCGACCGGCTGCGGCGGGTGCTGCATCTGGGGCCGGAACGGCACACCCACGTGCTGGGCTGGTGGCGTGGGGTGGCCCGGCTCCGCGACGATCTGGGCGGGATCGGTTCCCGAACCGATCAGATCGGCGCCTGGGTGGCGCTGGACGTACACGGCTCCGAGCTCGGACCGCCGCTGTATCCCCGCGCCGGTGGGCCGGCCTGGTATCCACGGCCGTGGCGGGCGCTGTACTTCGACCGGACGGTGCACCGTAGCGCCGAGGTCGTCATCCCGTACGGCCTGTCCTGATGGCTGATTCCTACCCCGTGCTGATCCGCCGGTTGGCTGAACTCGCCGCCGGGCTGCAGGCCCGCCGCGACGAGGCCCAGCACTGGTACGCCGACCGCTGCGCCAGCGCCCAGGCGGCGGTGGAGCGCGCGGAGGCGCAACTGGCCGACCTGAGTCAGGCTCGGGCTGAGGCGGGCCTCGAGGTGGAAGAGGTCGACCGGGAAGCAGCCACCATCTGGGCCGAGTTCGCTCATCGACTCGGCCCGAGGGCCGATCGGTTCGGCGGGGTGCCGGCGCCGACGTCGGGCCCCGGCGCGGCCAGCCCGGACCAGGCGGACCGGTGGCTGACGGCGGCCCGAGAGCTGGTGGAGCGGTCAGTCGAGGCCGAACCGCTGCCCCGGACGGCCCACCCTGCTCTCGCGCTGTTCGGCACGGCCGGTGCGGCCGCCGCGTTCGGGTTCGCGGCCGCGGCCCGGTGGACGGGCGAGCATCACGGCGGCGATCTGGCGGTCGGCATGCCGGTGATCGCGCTGGTCGTCACGCTACTCGGACCGCTGTTCGGGTTGGCGCCGGCGAAGCTGCTCGCCGACCGCCGGCACGCGGTGCTGGACATCCGCAGTGTCGCGGTGGTCCTGGTCGCCGGTCTGGTGACGACGGCGACGCTGGTCGTACTGTTGCGCTAGCTGGTCGGCGCGCGGGACCGCCGGCGCGGCCATCGCGACCCGGCGGTGCTCAGCCGCCGACAGCGATCGCTTCGCGCAGCAGCCGACGCGCGAGCACCAACCGGTCCGCGTCGCCGTCGAGGCCCGGCAGGTCACCGACCCGCACGCCGGGGGACTCCAGCACGGCCCGCAGCGCTGGGACGCACTGCGACGGAAAGCTGATCGTACGGTCGAACACCTGAAGGTCGACCGGACCGTCGGGTTGTGCCGACAGCCGCCAGCGCAGCCCCGGCCGGCGGGTGATCCGGTTGTCGGCGGTCAGATCGCGGATCAGTTCGGCCTGTTCCAAGGGGCGCAGCGGGGCCGGACGGGTGGCCGACCAGCTCCGACGGCGTAGTTCCGCGGCGATCCGCTGCGACGTCACGGTGTTCAGCCAGTCGCGCAGCGCGGCGATCGTCTCGGTCGCCTCGGGCTCGATCCCGGCCGGGTCACTCACGTCGACGCCAAAGGGCAGCGACGCGCGTAGCCGCGGATCGTCCACCGCCAGGTCCAGCAGCGTCTCCACCAGGGTGAACCGGGTCCATGCCCGTACTCCGACGGTGAGGTGCAGCGAAGCATCCTGCTGGGCGGCGGCGCTGTGCAGCCACCCGCGGGGCAGGTAGAGCGTGTCGCCGGGTTCGAGAACGGTGTCCAACGCTGGTGCGGAGTCGGCCTGGGCGGCCACCTCGTCAGCCCGCCCCGACCAGGTCTGCCGGGGCAACGGGTCCGTCAGCACCGGCTCGTGGACGCGCCACCGCTTCCGACCCTGGACCTGCAGGACGAACACGTCGTGGGTGTCGTAGTGGGTGGCGAAACCCTGGTTGCCGGCAGGCGTGAGGTAGGCATTGACCTGAAGCGGTTGTCCCAGTACGCCGGCGAGCTCACCGGTGAAGTCGACGATCGGCGGCCAGAGCCGGTGCAGACCCTGCAGGACGAGGGTGGCCCCATCGGCGTACCGGCTCAGCACCCGTTCATCCAGGACCTGGTCGCTTATCTCGGCACCGGCGCCACCACTGCCGGTGTACATCGCCTCCGCCAGTACCTCACCGTCGTGAGCGATCCGGAGGAACGGGGTACGCAGCCCGCGGCGGCTGAGCAACTCGTCGGCGGCGGCCCGATCGAGCAGATCGGTGAACCCGGCCGGGTTGGCCAGGTCGCCTGCCCGGGACAGCAGCGGGGCCCGACCCCAGTGCGCGGCGGCGAACTTCGCCGGTTCCATCGCGACGCAGCGGGCCAACGCCGGGCGGTGGGTCACGCCGCCCGGCGTACCGGAGGACAGGTCGGTGCGATCGATCAACGCCGGTTGGCCCCGCCGTCGGCACCGCCGTCGTGACCAGCCGGATTGGCCCCGCCGTCGGCCATACCTTCCCGGGCCTTGGGCCCGGCCCCGCCGTCGGCACCGCCATCGTGACCAGCCGGATTGGCCCCGCCGTCGGCCATACCTTCCTCCGCCGCCGGTGCGGCCTCGCCGTCGGCACCGCCATCGTGACCAGCCGGATTGGCCCCGCCGTCGGCAGGACCATGCCCGCTGGCCGACCCGGTGCTACGAATGTCGTCGTCGTCGAGTTTCATGCTGCCCCCTGCGGGTTGGTCGACGCCCGCCGGTCCGTGCGACGGTGCGATCGTGCCCGACACCGGTACCCGCCAGGGACTGCCACTAACCTCGCAACGGCGCGCAGCTGTCGCGCACGACCAGTTCGGTGGCGAGTTCCACCCGTGGGGTGTCCAGCGGCTCGCCCTGCGCCAGCCGCAGCACCGTTCGAGCCGCCAGCAGGCCCATCTCAGCCAACGGCTGGCGCACGGTGGTCAGCGGCGGCGACGACCACCGTACCTCCGGCAGGTCGTCGAACCCGATCACGCTGACGTCGTCGGGCACCCGCAGGCCACGTTGGCGCAGTGCTTCATAGGCCCCGAGGGCCATCTGGTCGCTGGAGGCGAAGATCGCGGTCGGCCGGTCATCGAGTGCCAGCAGGGCGGCGGCCCCGCCGAAGCCGGAATCGTGATAGAAGTCGCCGGGGACGACGTACTCCGAGCGCAGTGGAAGCTCCGCCGCTTCCAGTGCCGCCCGGTACCCATCGAGGCGGGCCCGGCTGCACAGCAGCCGGGGCGGGCCGGCGATGAAGCCGATCTGCCGGTGCCCCAGTGCGATCAGGTGCTCGGTCGCCCGCAGCCCGCCTGCCCAGTTGGTGGCGCCGATGGTGGGAATGTCCAGGCTCGGAACGCCAGCGGGGTCGACCAGGACCATCGGCACGTTGAGCCGGCGGAGCTCGGTGTGCAGTGGTGGTGCCAACTCACTGGTGACCAGGATGACCCCGTCTGTCGCCCTGGTGCGCAGATTCTGCAGCCACTGGCGGGTCGAGGTGGACCGGCGGTGGATGGCCGACACCACGGTGCCGACGCCCGCCGCGTGGGCGACGTCCTCCACTCCTCGGATTATCTCCACCGCCCAGGGGCTGTCGAGGTCGTTGAAGACGAGGTCGATGAGGCTGGCGCCAGCCCGTGACCGGGTGGCCCGCCGCCGGTAGCCGTGCCGGCGCAGTAGTTCCTCGACCCGCTCGCGGGTCTGCGGTGCGACATCATTGCGGCCATTGAGCACCCGCGACACGGTCGGCACCGAGACGCCCGCTTCCTGGGCGATCGCGGTGATCGTGATCCTGCGTCCTTCGTCGACCGTCACGGCAGCTCCTTCGTCGAGGCTCCAGGGTACGGCCGTAGGTGTGCCGGACGGTCCGGCGACGGCACGTCGGCTCCGGGCATATCTTGCCGCAGGAAAGAGCGACCGGCATCGACCGCAGCGCCACCGGGCCGTCGCCTCCCGCCTCGACCCGCCACCGACACCTTGCGGAACTGTTCCGAAATTCCAGCTGCCACACCCGGGCGGGCCGGCCCCACCACTAGTGCCCCAGTATGCCCAACGGCGCGATCATACCCGGGGACAATGCCCGCAAGTTGTCGACCGATGGACCTCGACGAGACCGCAAATTTCCGGAAACATGGCGGAAAGCATGGTCGGGTGGCCCGGGGGTGCAGGGACCAGGCTGGCCGGCGACGACCGACAGGAGACTGCCTGTGAGCAGCAAGGACCACGCCCCGGACGTCAGCGTGACCAGCATCGGCCTGGCTCGCCATCCGGGCGGTGCGACCGGTCCGGCAGCAGGCGGAACCGGGTCCGGGTCCGCTCCCTGGCGCGATCCCGGCCTCCCGGTCGACGAACGGGTCTTCGACCTTCTCCATCGGATGTCGTTGGCAGAGAAGATCGCACAGTTGTACAGCTTCTGGCGAGGCGCGAACGCCACGGTCGACGACATGGCCCCCCTGCAGCACGATCTGGTCGACGACACGGTCGACTGGGCTGATCTGTTGCACACCGGGCTGGGCCAGCTGACCCGACCATTCGGCACCGCCGCGGTGACCCCTACCGACGGAGCCCACACGCTGGCCCGGCTGCAGGCCGAAATCGTCGCCGGCAACCGGTTCGGCATCCCGGCGCTGGTACACGAGGAATGTCTCACCGGCTTCATGACCTGGGGGGCCACCGTCTACCCGACACCACTCGCCTGGGGTGCCAGCTTCGACCCGGACCTGGTGACGCAGATGGCCACCCGGATCGGACAGGACATGCGCGCGGTCGGAGTGCACCAGGGCCTGGCACCGGTGCTCGACGTCGCCCGGGACCCACGCTGGGGCCGGACCGAGGAGACCATCGGCGAGGATCCCTACCTCGTCGCGACGATCGGCACGGCGTATGTGCGGGGTCTGGAGTCGACGGGCATCGTGGCGACGTTGAAGCACTTCGCCGGATATTCGGCCTCGCGCGCCGGCCGCAACTTCGGCCCGGTCTCGGTCGGCCCGCGGGAATTCGCCGACGTACTGCTCCCCCCGTTCGAGATGGCGGTACGCGACGGCGGAGCCCGCTCGGTGATGCACTCCTATGCCGAAGTCGACGGTGTCCCGGCGGCTGCGGACGGCGGGCTGCTCACCGACCTGTTGCGCGGGCGGTGGGGATTCACCGGCACGGTGGTGGCCGACTACTTCGGCGTGTCTTTCCTCGAATTGCTGCACCGGGTGGCCGACGGCCCGTCCGGCGCGGCCGCGCTGGCGCTCACCGCCGGGGTCGATGTCGAGCTCCCGGCGGTCCGCTGCTACGGGAGCCCGCTCGTCGAAGCGGTCCGTGCGGGCGCGGTGCCGCAGTCCGTGATCGACCGGGCGGTCACCCGGGTGCTCCGCCAGAAGTGCGAACTCGGACTGCTCGATCCGCACTGGAATCCGACGCCACCCGCGCTCGTCAACGACGGCGCGGCGCACATCGACCTCGATTCGCCGGCGAACCGGGCACTGGCCCGCCGACTCGCCGAGGAATCGGTGGTGCTGCTGGCCAACGACGGCAGTCTGCCACTGCCACCACAGGCGCGGGTCGCCGTGGTCGGGCCGCTGGCTGACTCGGTCACCGGCCTGCTCGGCTGCTACACCTTCCCCGGCCACGTCGGCACCACCCCGGCTGCCGCTGCCGGCGACCCTCACATGCGGACCGTCCTCGCCGCGCTGCGCGCCGAGCTGCCCGACGCACAGATCGACCATGTCTCCACCGGCCCGGTGGACGGGCAGGACACCCCGGGCATGGTGGTGGCCGCAGACACCGCCGCCCGTGCCGACGTCTGCGTGGCTGTGGTCGGTGACCGGGCCGGCTTGTTCGGAAACGGCACCTCCGGAGAAGGCTGCGACGCCACCGACCTGGAGCTTCCCGGGCGGCAGGGCGAGCTCGTCGAGGCGCTGGTCGCCACCGGCACGCCGGTGGTGCTCGTGCTGCTGGCAGGGCGGCCGTACGCGCTGGGCCGCTACGCCGACCGGCTCGCCGCAGTGGTCCAGGCGTTCTTCCCCGGTGCGGAGGGCGGCCCGGCGGTCGCCGGGGTACTCAGCGGCCGGGTCTGCCCGTCGGGCCGGCTACCGATCGCCGTGCCACAGCTGCCCGGTGGGCAGCCGGCCAGCTATTTGAGCCCGCCGCTGGGCCACCAGACCGAGGTGAGCAAGGTCGACCCCAGCCCGCTATTCCCGTTCGGACACGGGTTGTCCTACACGTCGTTCGAGTGGTCACCACCGCTCGTCGACGGCTCGGCGGCGGATCCCGACGACACCGCTGCGGTCGAGATCGGCACCGACGGTGCGGTTCGCGTATCGGTCGAGGTCCGCAACACCGGCGACCGGGCCGGCGACGAGATCGTCCAGTTGTACCTCCACGATCCGGTTGCTCAGGTGACCCGCCCGGTCGCCCGGCTGATCGGGTACGCCCGGGTCTCGCTCGAACCGGGTCAGGCCCGCCAGGTCGAGTTCGACGTGTCCGCCGACCTGTCCTGTTTCACCGGTCGCGACGGGCGTCGGATCGTCGAGCCCGGCGACCTGCGCCTGCGGCTCGCCACGTCGAGCACCGCGACCCGCTACCAGGTTCCGCTACGGCTGGTGGGCCCGTACCGTCAGGTCGACCACCGCCGCAGGCTGACCACGCGGGTAACGCTGCGGTGAGCGCACCCGCTGGCGCCGACCGGGTGCCGGCACGCCGACCGCCCGTACCGGCCACCGCGCGGACGGTGGCGTCAGGCAGCTATCAGTCCGCGTAGGTCCGCCGACAGGGTGGCCTGGACGTCGCGCCATTCACCGGCGCTGACGTGTCGCCGCAGCACCTGACTCACAGTCACGACCACCTGCTCGGCACCGCCTTCCACGTCGTACTGGAAGTTCCGACGGACCCGGGCCACGAACCCGGCGCGGTCGAGCTTAGCTGGCGTCGTGGCCGGGTCCCAGCCTTCGTAGTAGAGCCCCCGCACCAACGTCGGGAATTGTGCTCCCAACTGCACCACTTCAGCCAACGGCAGCCGGTCACGCAACGCGTGCAGCACGGCCGCGAGCGCGGCGTAGGACTGCTGGCGCCGGTGCGCCGGCCAACCGAATTCCTGCTCGATCTCCCTGAGCAGCGTGTTCGTCTTGTCCACGGTCTTGTCGATCGCGGAAAGCTGGGCGGTCGCCATGCTAGTACCCCCGGTTCGTGTTCGACGTGTTCAAGTACGGGGGGGAAGGCGCACCCATCATCGCCCGGTCGAGGATGAACGTGACCATTCCTGCCGGGTGAGCGCCGTCGTTGACGTCTGCCGCGAGCACCGCTCGGACTCCGACGCGGGAGCGCCATGTTGGCGGGTCAGGCCGTCCGCCGCTCCCGCGAGGCCTTGCAGGTGACACAGGTGGTGGCCGCCGGATAGATCTCCAGCCGCTCCAGCGGGATCGGGGCGGCGCAGCCCTCGCAGTGTCCGTAGTCACCGGCGGCGAGTCGGGCGAGCGCGTGCTCGAACTGGGTACGGCGTTCCAGGATGGTCCGGATGAGCGACTGCGCGGCGTCCCGCTCGGCGGTCTTGGTACCGCTGTCGACCTGATCGTCGCCAGCGGTGTCGCCCCCCTCGATCAGCCGCAGCAGCTGGCTCTGCGTGATCGCCTGCTCGTACTCGGCAGTGAGCTCCTCGTACCGACTGGTCAACGCGGTACGAATCCGGTCGCTGTCGGCGGCGACCGCGGTGCCCAGACCGGCCCGCTGTTCCACGTCATGCATCAGCATGCGCCCATCCCCCTTCAGATCGAGTACGGCGTGCCGGCCACCGGCATGAACGAGCCGATCGGCGATCCGCCGCGAAGATCGCGTCTTACCCGGGGATACCGGCCGGCAAACCGCTCCGATCCGCCGATCGGTCCGTGCCAGGTCAGCCGGCCGGATCGATGGTGGCCCGCACCTCGTCGGCGAGCCGGTAGCCAACTCCGTAGACCGTGGTGACCAGCGGCGTTTCTCCGACTTTGACCCGTAGTCGGCGGATGTGGACGTCGACGGTGCGAACGCCGGTGTGTTCGTAACCCCACACCGCGGCGAGCAGTTGCATCCGGGTGTACACCCGGCGTGGGTTCTGCACCAGGTGCAGCAACAGGTCGAACTCGAGCCGGGTCAGTGGCAACGGTTGCCCGTCCAGCAGCACGGTCCGCGAGGCGACCATGACGTGCAGCTCGGGCTCCGTGACCGTGGCGGTACGCCCGGTCGTTTCGCCCCGGCTGGCCGCGGCGGCTCGAAGGAACAACTGATCCGGCTCCCCGGCGACCCCGATCGGGTCCACCGCCTCGACGTCGCCGCGCCACAGCTCACCCGGGGGCAGCTGCACCGTCGCCTCGCCCTGTTCGACGAGTTCTCGGGCGGCGTCCAGCAGCCGCCGTGCGGACGGCGACAACGCACCCTCGCCCGCGGCGAGTGGAATAGACACGGTGACGGTGACGGTCGCCATGACCGGACCCGCACCCCGACGGGGCGCCGCGGGTGGCCGAGCAGCTCCGGATGGCGGCGTGGCGGACCAGCCGGCGCGTGGCGAGGCAGGGCTGACCGACATGGTCCTCCTAGGCAGTGCCGGCTGAGGTGGGGGTTCCCGCAGCCGTCTGGTCTCCGTACGCGAGGGCGTCCCGGTTGGGACAGGGCGGCCTGCACCGGACACAGCAGACACTGGTGCGCCCGAGCCCGTACGCGCCGATGCTGCCGTCCCGGGAGGCCGCGGTCAATACCAGACGGCGTTGCGTAAATGTGATGATTGACAAACATAGCGTAATCGATTGCTTGCGCTGAATACCCGTTCTGAGTGCTAACGGCGACCGGGCAGGATGATCACATGCGCGTCATCCTCGCCGGGTTCGCCGCTATCTGGTCGGTCACTCTGATCGGGTACCTGATCAGCCGGTACGAGTTGCTCGGTCCGGACGCCACGACGGTTCTCGCCCGCCTGGCGTTCCTCATCGCCACCCCGGCGCTGCTGTTCACCACCCTGTCGACCACCACCCCTGCGCAGGTGTTCACCCCGGCGTTCGGCGTCTACCTGCTGAGTACCATCGTGGTCGCCGCGAGCTACCTTGCGGTAGCCGGCTGGTGGTGGCGCCGGCCCGCCGGCGAGGTCGCCATCGGCACGCTCGGCGCGTCCTACGTCAACGCCGCCAACCTCGGCACACCGGTCGCCGCGTACGTGCTGAACGATGTCTCGGTGGTCGCACCGATCCTGCTGTTCCAGGTACTCGTCGCCGCCCCGACGGCGTTCGCGGTACTCGACCTCACCGCAGGCGGCCGACGCCCCTCGGCTCGACGGCTGCTGTCGCTGCCGGCGCGCAACCCGATCATGATCGCGTCCGGGGCAGGGCTGGCGGTGGCCTTGGCCGACTGGCATCCGCCAGCCGAGATCCTGCGCCCCTTCGAACTGCTCGGCGCCGCAGCGGTGCCGCTCGCCCTACTCGCCCTGGGCATGTCCCTACCCGGCAGCCGGCCACTCGCCGCCGGAGCCCAGTCCGTGGAACGCGTCACCGCGGTCGCCCTCAAGGTCGTCGGTCAGCCCGTCGCGGCGTACCTGATCGGCCGGCACGGCGTGGGCCTGACCGGGCCGGCGCTACTCGCCGCAGTGGTCACCGCCGCGCTACCCACCGCACAGAACGTCTTCATCTTCGCCACCCAGTACCACCGCGGCGAACGACTGGCCCGCGATGCCGTCGTGCTGTCCACCATCGCCACCGCCGGCACTCTGCTGCTGATCTCGGCCTTGCTCGGCTGACGCCGACCGAAACCACCCGTCCGTCATCTCGACGTCCGGGCGACAGGTGAGACACCAGCCGGAACAAGATCAGCGACATTGCCCGGACCGCATCCAATTGCTTCAATGTAGGCGGAGCCGGGCCGCGGACTCCCGAACCTCGGCGTACCGCACCCGTTGCCGGTGACCGGACCGAGGTCTGACAGCACCGTCCGCTCATCGTCGCGACAGGAGAGACCCATGCCCGGTAGACCCCGACGTCGCCTTGCCCGCGCGCTGGCCGCAGGCCTCACCGCGATCATCGCTGCGGTAGGAGCGGTCCCGGCCGGCACCGCCGCACCCGCACCCGCCGCTGCCGCCACGACCCGGATCATGCCACTCGGTGACTCCATCACCGGCTCGCCGGGCTGTTGGCGTGCCGACCTGTGGAATCAGCTGCAGAACACCGGATACCGCGACGTCGACTTCGTCGGCACCCTCGGTCCACAGGGCTGTGGGCTGCCGTACGACGGCGACAACGAAGGCCACGGCGGGGCGCTCGTCACCACCGTGGCCGCCCAGAACCAGCTTCCCACCTGGCTGTCGGCGACCCGCCCGGACGTGGTGCTCATGCACTTCGGCACCAACGACGTGTGGAGCAACCGGACGACGGAATCGATCCTGGCGGCGTACGACCGGCTGGTGGACCAGATGCGCGTTAGCAACCCGGCGATGACGGTGCTGGTCGCCCAGCTCATCCCGATGGCCCCCGCCACCTGCGGGGGGTGCGCTCAGCGGGTGGCGGCGCTCAACGCCGCCATGCCGGGCTGGGCCGCCGGCAAGCACACCAGCCAGTCGCCGGTGGTCGTCGTCGACCAGTGGACCGGTTTCAGCACCACCACCGACACCTACGACGGCGTACACCCGAACGCAGCCGGCGACCAGAAGATCTCCGACCGGTGGTACCCGGCACTGACCGCGGCGCTGACCGGCGGACAGCCCAGTCCCAGTACGCCGCCCAGCACGGCACCGCCCACCACGGCACCGCCGGTGGAGCGTTCGTGCGCCGCGGCCTACCGGGTCGTCGGCCAGTGGTCCGGCGGTTTCCAGGGCGAGGTCACCGTCAGCAACATCGGCACCACCGCGCTCAGCGGATGGTCCGTTCAACTCACGTACAGCGGCGGTCAACAGGTGAACCAGGCCTGGAACGCCACCGTCAGGCAGACCGGCGCGACGGTCACCGCCACCGACGTCGGATGGAACGCGACGCTGGCCCCGAACGGCGCCACCACCTTCGGTCTTCTGGCCAGTTGGCAGCAGAGCAACCCGACGCCGACGGTGAGTTGCGCGACGCCCTGACCCGCGCACCGGATCGATCTGACGGGTCGGTGGTGTGGTGCTCGGGACCATCACACCACACCCGACGGTACGGATCCTCCAGCGCAGTCAGCTGTAGGGCGAACCGTTCAGCGCTCACGCCAGCGGGCAACGCGCCGGCCGAGCCGCTACCGAAGAATCCGACCGACACCACCGGTGTCGGTCACCGTCACAGTCGCCTGGCAGCCCTGGATGACGCGGCGGCCAGAGTCCGGTCGGCCCGACCCGCCATCGTGGTGGCGGGTCGGGCCGACCGTACCGAGCTACCGATCGAACAGCGGACTCACCAGCTGAGATACCAGGACTGGGTCTGCACGTTCAGCTCAGGCATCCGGACCAGCTTGGCGCTGGCCGTACGCCAGTCCTTGATCTCCAGCACGTCCAGGCCCTTCTGGATGTCACTGGAGTAGATGTGACCGTTGTAGTAGTAGGTCGACCAGGGCCCACCGGTGACCATCCGGGTGTCGGAGACCGGACCGCGCTCCCAGTAGGCGATCTCCACCGGTTCGGCCGAGTTGGTGAAGTCCCAGACCGAGATGCCGCCCTGGTACCACGCCTGCACCATGATGTCGCGACCCAGCACCGGAATGAGCGAACCGTTGTGGGCCACGCAGTTCTCGGTCGGACCGTTGGTCCGGGGGATCTTGAAGTAGCTGCGGAAGACGAGCGTGCGGGAGGCACCCTTGCCGGTAATGTCGTAGACCGCGTTCGCGCCGCGATCCGGGCCGATCGTCGCGTTGCAGGTCGCCGCGCCACCGCCCCCGAGTTCGTCGGTGAACACCACCTTCGTGCCCGAGTTGTTGAACGTCGCCGAATGCCAGAACGCGAAGTTGGTCGTGTCCCTGACCTGATGGATCACCCGGGGCGCCTCCCGGTTGGCGATGTCCAGCAGGACACCGTCGCCCATGCAGGCGCCGGCGGCGAGGTCCTTCTGCGGGTACACGGTGATGTCGTGGCAGCCGCTGGTCGTGGAGCTGCCGTTGCCGCCGGGATTGCCGCCGTCCGGGAAGAGGTTCGGAGTGGCGATCACCGCCGCGTCGGTCGGCTTCCGCAACGGCACCTTGATGATCGAGATCAGGTCGTGCGGGGGCTGGCAGTCGGGGAAGCTCGCCGACGGGCTGTACGAGGAGACGTACAGGTAGACCGAGCGGTGGTCCTTCGCCGGCACCAGGGTGTGCGTGTGCGATCCACAGTTCGTCTCGACCGACTTGATGTATCGCGGATTCTTCTTGTCCCGGATGTCGAAGATCTTCATGCCCTCCCAGGACTCCTTGACCGAGGCCGACTGCGAGGCGCTCGCGCACGAGTCGTCGCTTCGGGAGGAGTCGGTCGACAGGAAGAGCAGGTCGCCGTGGACCGTGATGTCGTTCTGCGCGCCCGGACAGACCACCTGCGACACCAGCCGGGGCCTACGCGGGTTCGCGATGTCGTAGATCACGAAGCCGTTGTAGTTGCCGACGAACGCGTACCTGCCCTGGAAGGCCAGGTCGGAGTTGAGTGCGGACTCGGTGTCGAACGGCGCGGACTTCGGCAGGTTGGCGATCTGGCGCAGGTTCGGGCTGCTGTCGATCTCATCGACGCCGAGGCCGGGGTCGTCAACGGCGGAGGAGTTGGGCTGCGCCAGACACAGCTCGATCGCCAGCGCGTCGGTGGTGTCGGTGCAGTCGACATCGAACGGTGTTCCGGCGTGACTCGGAGTCGCCATCGCGGTGCTGCCGAGCAGGACGGCGATCGCCGTCACCGCAACGGTCCGCAACTGCCGCGGCCCTTGTGGGGAGCGTTTGATCATGTGCGGCACCCTTCGAAAGGGATTGATGATGAGACGACGATACCGCCGAGTTCCCGCGATCGATGTGACTGTCATCACATCGATCTATCTAGCTGAGCAGATATAATCGCGGCATTTCTCGCCGGGGGCTGACAACTGCTCACTCTCTTCCGTGATCAAATATGCGAATTTGTGAGTGTTAGTATCGTCTGGTGAAGCTTGCCGAGTGGGCGCGCCGTAACGATGTGCACCCGCAGACCGCGTACCGCTGGTTCCGCGAGGGGACCATGCCGGTGCCCGCTCGGCGTCTTCCGTCCGGCACGATCATGGTGGAGGTGACCGGCGACGCCCGGCAGGGTCAGGTCGCCGTCTACGCCCGGGTGTCGTCGGCCGGCCAGCGGGCCGACCTGGACCGGCAGGTCGCTCGGGTGACAACCTGGGCCACCGAGCGGGACATGGCCGTCGCGCGGGTGGTGACCGAGGTCGGGTCCGCGTTGAACGGGCGGCGCAAGAAGTTCCTCGGGCTGCTGCGCGACCCGGCCGTGTCGACGATCGTGGTCGAGCACCGGGATCGGTTCGCGCGGTTCGGTGCCGAGTACATTGAGGCGGCGCTGGCCGCGCAGGGCCGTCAGCTGGTGGTGGTCGATCCGGCCGAGGTGGACGACGACCTCGTGCGGGACGTCACGGAGATCCTCACCAGGTTCTGCGCCCGGCTGTACGGCCGCCGCGCGGCGGCGAACCGGGCCAGCCGTGCCGTGGCCGCCGCCACCGCCGAGGACGGGTCGTGAAGCGGTACGAGCCGCCGGCTGGCTGGACCGTGCAGGCGTACCGGTTCGCCCTCGAACCGAGTGACGCACAGGTTGCCGGTCTGCGCCGGAACACCGGCGCGGCCCGGTTCGTGTACAACCACATGCTGGCGCGGGTAAGCGCGGTGAAGGCACAGCGCGCCGCCGAGGCCAGCTACGCAGTGGCCGAGGCGGACCTGACGCCGTGGCAGGGCTGGTCCCTGCCGGACCTGCGACGCACCTGGAACGAGATCAAGCAGTGGGTGGCGCCGTGGTGGGCGGAGTGTTCCAAGGAGGCGTTCAACACCGGCCTGGCGAACCTGTCCGCGGCACTGGGCAACTGGCACGCGTCACGCACCGGCACCCGCAAGGGCCGCCGGGTGGGCTGGCCCCGTGCCAAAAAGAAAAACGGCCGTAGGTCGGCCCGGTTCACCACGGGCGCGATCCGGGTCGACCCCGGCCACCGGCACGTGGTGCTGCCCCGCCTGAGTCGCGTCCGCACCCACGAGTCGACCCGCAAGCTGGCCCGCCGGGTACGGGCGGGCACCGCGACGATCCTGTCCGCCACGGTCACCGAGACCGCCGGCAGGTGGTTCTGCTCGTTCCAGGTCGCGGTCGGACGCACGGTCGGAAGGCGGCCGGCGCACGCGCCGAAAGCCGGCCGGGTCGTCGGGGTGGACGCCGGGATCCAACATCTGGCGGTGCTGTCCACCGGTGAGATGGTGCCGAACCCGGCGCCGTTCAAGGCCGCGTTGCGCAAACTCGGCAAGGCCCAACGCCGGGCCGCCCGGCGGATCGGCCCCTACGACCCGCAGGCCAGACGCGAACGGACCGCGTCCAACCGGTGGCGGCGGGCACAGGACGCGGTGGCTCGACTGCACGCCACGGTCTCGGCCGTCCGCGCCGACTCGTGGCACCACCTCACCACCCGCCTGGCGCAGCGGTTCACCACGGTCGTGGTCGAGGACCTCCACGTGGCCGGGATGGTCCGCAACCGCAAGCTGGCCCGGTCCCTGACCGACGCCGCCCCGGCGACGCTGCGACGGCACCTCGGCTACAAGACCGGCTGGTACGGCAGCACGCTGTGCGTCGCCGACCGGTGGTACCCCAGCTCCAAGACGTGCTCCGCCTGCGAGACGGTGAAACCCAAGCTGTCGTTGGCCGAACGCGTGTTCCACTGCACCGCGTGCGGACTGTCCCTGGACCGGGACGTCAACGCGGCACGTAATCTTGCCGCGCTCGTGCGGCACGTCGACCTGGAGTTGCCGGGCGACGTAAAAACAGGACGTGGAGCCTACGTAAGACCCGTAAGACCTGCATCCGCAGGCGGGGCGGCGGGCCGTGAAGCGTCAAGACCGGTTCATCCGGTCAACGTCGCCCGGCAACGGACGACTGCCAATCATGAGGCACGTTTGCTCACCGAAAGGTAACGGATGCCCATGCTCCAGCAGCGGCACAGCACGCGTCGGAGACTGGCTGCCGCCATCGGGATCACCGTGGTGGTCGCACTGGTCGCGACCGTCGTCCACCTGAGTGGATCGACCACCGACGACAGTGCGACCGGCCCGGGTGCCACCGGGCCGACCACCGCCGGAGCCGGCAGCGATCCGCCGGTGATCCTGCCGGGCCGACCCGGCGAGGAGTCCGAGATCCGGCCGGGCTCGCAGGTGGCCATCGACCCGCCGCAGTACAACTCGCTGGACACCTGGTACGTCCAGATGATGATTCCACACCATACTCAGGCGGTTCAGCTGGCGACGCTCGCCGTCACCCGCACCGACAGCCCCGGGATCCGCGCCTTCGCGGACCGGATCCGGTCTGGCCAGTCCGCTGAGATCGACGTCCTACGGAACTGGCTGCGGGAGCGGGACCTGCCCGCCGGCGACCACGATCACCAGACGATGCCCGGCATGCAGACCGAGCAGGCCGCCCGGGCACTGGCCGCCACCCGAGGAACCGAGTTCGACCGGCGATTCGTCGAAATGATGTCCGAGCACCATCAGGGCGCGGTCGACATGTCGACCCGAGTACTCATCGGCGGCAGTGATCTGACGATCGAGGAACTCGCCACCGCGATCGCCGCTGAGCAGGCAATCGAGATCGACAGAATGCGTGACCTGATCGACATGTGATCGGGCACCTACCGCCGGGCGAGCGCGTCGAGCACAGGCGCACGCTCCCCGGCGGCCGCGGCGTCCCCGGCGTAGCGCAGCAGGGCCGTTCCGTACCGCAGAGCCAGACCGCCGATGGCAAGCCCGACGAGCTCGACCAGCAGCAACGCGATCCCGGACTGCGGCGTCGGACTGGAGTTGCGGATCAGGCAGACGATCAGGAAAACCGCCGCCATCCCGCCACTGATCAGATTGAACCGGACGAGCGCCGACCTGGTCTGCCCGGCCGGTTCGTCCCACAGATCGATCAAGCCGACCGCGGTGGTCAGCCCCATCGCCGCGAGTCCGGCGACGGCGGTCCAGTAACCGACCTCACCGAACAGCCGCGGTGCTCCCACCACGGCGGAGACGTCGAACAACGTGGCGCAGACGAACAGCCCGAACGGTAGCGTGACCAGCATCGGCTGCAGCGGATGGCCGGACCCACCTGACTGCCCTCGCATCGGCCGTCCCGCCTCCCCCACTGGTCACACCGGTCGTGGTGAACGGCACTACCCGAGTATCGCGCCGGAGAAACGCCGTCGCCAGCAGCCGGTCAGCCGTCGAGGCGTTGCACCGAGGCGACCAATCGCTCGGCAACCTCGGACAGCGGTATCGCGGTCGCCTGCGCGGCGTCGCGCAGCACGTCGAGTGCCTCTCCGGCCCGACAGCGCCGCTGGGTCATCACGATGCCGATCGCCGGGCCGATCAGGTCGCTGTCGTGCCAACCGTCGCCAGCCAGGTCGGAACCTCGCTGGTCACCCCCACGGTCGCGCACCGCGCCGAGTAGCAGCCCGGCGTGTTCGGCGAGCAGCATCGCCGTGAGTTGTTCACCATCAGCGAGAGCACCGTCGCGGTCGGCGTAGAGATTGATCGAGCCGATCACTTCGTCGTCGACGTCGACCGGTGCGCACAACACGGCACGAATCCCACCGTCGACCGCCGCCGGACTCCAGTCCGGCCAGCGCGACGTCTCGGCCAGCGAGGTGACGAGCACGATCTCCCGGTCCCTGATCGCGGTCATCGCCGGCCCGTCCGCCGCGTACTGCAGCTCGTCGAGATCCTTGATCAACGGGTCGGAGGCCGCTACCGACGCAGGCTGGCCGGCACGCAGGATACAGACACTGGCGTAGCTGAGCCCAGGCAACGCGAACCTGGTGGTCAGGGCGAGATGCTGCAGCGCCTGGTCGAAGTCCGTACAGCGGATCATCCCGGCAGTCAGCTCGCGCAGTGTCGCGGCGATCTCCAGAACCGCAAGCCGGCTGTTCCCGACCTGGTCGGGCCGGCTCACGGCGCCAGCACCGGTCCGACCGCCGCTGTAGGCGTCCCACCGGTGCCGGCGGGTACCACAGCCATTCGTCACTCCCGTCATCCGCGCCGGCGGGCGAGGCTCGGCAACCACCGGCAGCCGGCCGAGCCTACCGGCGGCCACCGTCTGGCGTGCCCGATTTCCGACGGTCGCCTCAGCCCCGGCCGCTGCCGCCGAGGCGTCGCCCCACCGACGAGATCAGCCGGTCCAGCTCGGACCCGAACGGGTTGTCGTGTACCAGGTACGTCCAGGTCGCGCTCGGTCGTACCAGCTGCGCGTCGTCGGGCTGCCAGTCCTCGTCGAACTCGGTCTCGGTGAACGTCGCGACCGTACGCGCCTCGATCTCCGGGATCAGCTGGTTGAACGCGGGGACAGCCGACCGGTGGAACTCGTCGAGCGGGTCGAGCCGGCCGAGCGCCCGCAGGTGCACGCCCTCCCGGACCTCGGACAGCTCCGCGAGGTGCTCGGCCCAGAGCCGGTCCAAGTGGTAGAGGGCGATCGTCCGCGCCGCCCGGGACAACAGGTCCTCGTCCATCTCGGCACAGCGGTCCGGGAGCCGCTCCATGAGCATCAGCGCGGCGATCTCCGTGGTGAGCAGCCGCTCGCGCCGCTCGGCCAACGCCTTGCGCTGTTGCTCGATCACCACGCTGTACCGCCAGGTGTTGCGGTGGATCTCGTAGTCGACACCCTCGGCGATCCGTTGGGCGTACTCGATGGCGAAGTCCACCTGATCGTCCTGGACGATGCCATCGGGAGTCATCTTCGGCGAGGGCGGAATCGCATCCGGAGCGTGCCGGACGACCAGGTCGTCCTCCAGACTCACGAAGAACATCGAGCCGCCCGGGTCACCCTGACGGCCGGCCCGGCCGCGCAGCTGGTTGTCGACCCGCCGGCTGTCGTGCCGGCCGCTGCCGATGACGAGGAGCCCGCCCAGCTCAGCCACCTGGTCACGGTCTGCCTGGTCGCTTCCGCCCAGCCGGATGTCCACGCCCCGACCGGCCATCTGGGTGGAGACCGTCACCGTGCCGAGGGCACCGGCCTCGGCAATGATCGCCGCCTCCTCGTCGTCGTTCTTCGCGTTCAGTACCGCGCAGGGCACCCCCGCCTCGCCGAGCGCCGTCGCGAGGCTCTCCGACTCCTTGACGTCCAGCGTGCCGACCAGCACCGGCCGGCCGGTGGCGTGGGCCGCCTTGATCTCGGTGACGAGCGCCTCGTCCTTCTCGGCGCGGGTGGCGTAGATCCGGTCCGGCTCGTCGACGCGGACGCACGGCGTGTGCGGTGGGATGACCGCCACCTCGAGCTTGAAGAACTCCCGCAACTGGTCGCCGACCAGGACCGCGGTGGCCGTCATCCCACACAGCGTGCGGTACGTCGCCACGAAGGCCTGCACGGTGATGGTGGCGAGTACCTCGCCCTCCGCGGTGGCGTTGAGCCCCTCCTTGGCTTCGACCGCGGCCTGCAGACCGTCCGGCCACCGACGGCGTTGTGCCACCCGCCCACGCATCTCGTCGACCAACTCGACCACACCGTCCCGGACGATGTAGTCGACGTCGCGCTTGAGCAGGGCGTGCGCGTGCAGTGCGACGTGGACCGCGGACAGTTGGGCCACGTTGTCGTCGGCGTACAGGTCGATGCCGTCCAGCTTGGCCTCGACCGCCGCCAGCCCGTCTGTGGTGAACGCCACGCTGCGGCCGTCGTCGGCGACGTCGAAGTCTCGGCCCGGCCGCAGACCCCGCACGAGCGCGGCCGCGGTGTGCACCGGATCCTGCTCGCCGGCGACCGCACCGGCCAGGACCATCGGCACCCGCGCCTCGTCGATGAGGATCGAGTCGGCCTCGTCGACGATCGCCGTGGACATGGCGGGCTGGACCCGGTCGGCGATATCGGTCACCAACTGGTCGCGGAGAAAGTCGAAACCGGCCTCGCTCACCGAGACGTAGGTGACGTCCTGCTGGTACGCCTGGCGCCGCTGCGCGGGGGTGCTGCTCTCGGTGACCCAGCCGACCGACAGGCCGAGCAGCGTGTACACCGGGGCCATCCACTCCGCGTCACGACGCGCCAGGTAGTCGTTGACCGTCAGCACGTGCACCGGCCCGTTGCCCCGACGCACGTGCCCGTACGCGGCGACGGTGGCGGTCAGGGTCTTACCTTCGCCGGTGGCCATCTCCGCGACCTTGCCGGCCAGTAGCGACATCGCACCGAGCAGCTGTTCATCGAACGGCCGCTCGCCGATGGCCCGGCGAGCCGCCTCGCGCCCCAAGGCGCAGACGTCGACGAACTCGACGGCGCGGGCGGCCGCCTCCGTCAGCTCGGCGTCGTCCAGCGCGCGTAGGTCCTCCTCGCGCGCGGCGATCGCGGGAAGCAACTTCGCCAACGGCGCGAGATCGACCGTGCTGCCCGGCCGCTGGAGGAAACGCCGGAACCGACTCTTCAGACGCTGCGACACACCCATGACGGTCAACGCTACGCGACGCGCCGACGGCACGGTGCCCCGCCCGGCCCTGGATCGTCGGGTCGGTGTGGCTTGCGGCGGTGCCACCGACCCCGTTCAGGCATACCCGTGGTCACGGCGGGTAGCCGGTAGCGGTTTGACCGTCGGCACGGGGGTGGATCATGGGGTACGCGCGAACGACCATCGCTCCCACGGTGGGTGACTGGGCCGCCCGGCGTACCGCCGTGGCGGGGCGGTGGACGCCGTGGGAGCTGGCCATGGCCAAGGACGGACGGCGGGTGAGTGTCGTCCTCCCGGCCCGCAATGAGGAGTCCACCGTCGGTCCGATCGTCCGGTCGATCCGGGAGCATCTGGTGGAGCGGGTGCCGCTGGTCGACGACGTACTGGTGGTCGATTCCCGGTCGCACGACGCGACGGCGGCCGTTGCGGTCGCGGCCGGCGCCCGAGTGGTTGGACAGGACGAGATGACCCGCGGACTACCTCGGCTGGAAGGCAAGGGCGACGCACTGTGGTCCGGGTTGGCCGCGACCGACGGCGACCTGGTCGCCTTCGTCGACGCCGACCTGCGGGAGTTTCAGCCGGCGTTCGTCACCGGGCTGCTGGGACCGTTGCTCACCGACGATTCGGTGACCTTCGTCAAGGGCTTCTACCACCGCCCGCTGGTGCGCTCGACCGACGTCGAGGCCGACGCGGGTGGCCGGGTCACCGAGATCATGGCCAGACCGCTGTTCAACCTGTTCTGGCCCGACCTCGCTGGTTTCGTCCAGCCACTCGCGGGCGAGTACGCCGGACGGCGGTCGGTGTTGGAACAGATCCCGTTCGTGTCGGGGTACGGGGTGGAGACCGCGATGCTGATCGACCTGCTCGACCTGTGTGGCCTCGACGCGCTCGCCCAGGTCGATCTCGGCGAGCGACGGCACCGGCACCAGAGCACCGAGGCGCTGGGCCGGATGTCCGCCCAGATCCTGCTGACCGCGTGGTCCCGGCTCTACCACAAGGGATGGGTGATCTCCGAACGCCCGCCGGGGAGTCTGCTCACCCAGTTCCGGCGGGGAGACGCGGCCGCGATGAGCAGCCTGGAACGGGAGATCGTGGTCAGTGACGTGTCGGTCCAGGAGCGCCCTCCGCTCGGTCAGCACCGCCGGTCCCTCGCGACGGCGACCAGCGGTTGAATCGTCGGCGGCGGGCTGATTCCCACCGCCACCGGCGATCCGAACTGCCCCAGTGGTGTCGCCGCCGGGGCCACCGGGCTACTTCTTGCTGCCGGCGCTCGGTTTGGTCGCGCTGAACACGACGAGTCCGACGATCACCCCGACCAGGGCGATCGCGCCCGAGTTGGACGTGTCGTCACCGGCGCCGGAGATGCCGAAGGCGAACGTCACGGCACCGGCTACGACCGCGGCCACCAGACGATTCCCACGTTGCTTCACGCTGGGCAGGTTACGAGTGGAGACGCTGGCGAGACGGCACGGCGAACGACTCTCCCTCGAACGGGGGACGGGTCGGTCGTCGGTGGTGCCGGTGCGCTCAGCCGAACAACGGGGACAGCCCGGCCACCGTGAGGCTCCGCCGTACGTACGGCTGCGCGCGGGCGAACCGCAACCGGACCGTCGCCCGGCGGGCCGCCTCGTGGCTGGCCAGCAGCGCGGCAATGCCGGCGGCGTCGATGAACCCCACTCCGTCGAGGTCGACGAGCACCTCGTCGTCTCCGGCGGTGCAGACCGCCTCCGTCAGCCCGACGCGCACCCGCTCGGCGGCGTCGCGGTCCAGCTCACCGTGGACTCCGACCAGAATCTTTCCGGCGGTGCGCTCGACCGACATCGTCAGGGTCTCGGCGGTGTCGCCCTGGCCGACCCCCCCGGACTCCCAGCGTGGTGGGGCGTCGGTCAGCATCGCCTGACGCAGCCAGGTCAGCGTGCGCGACAGCAGACGTGAAACGTGCATCTGGGAGATGCCGAACTCGGCGGCGATGTCCGACTGGGTGTAGTTGCCGTAGAAGCGCATCGCGAGGATGCGGCGTTCCCGGGCAGGCAGCCGGTAGAGCAGGCCACTGACGGTGAGCCGGTCGTCAACCGACTCCAGGTCCGCGTCGAGGGCACCGAACATGTCACCGAGTTCGGCCGGACCGTCGTCTCCGACCGGGCCGTTGAGCGAGGCCGGGGTGTAGCCGGCGGCCGATTCCAACGCGGCCAGGATGTCCTCTTCGGAGGTCTCCAGGCGCGCCGCCAGTTCCGCGACCGTCGGCGACCTGGACAGTTCGCTGGTCAGCACCGCGGTCGCCTGGCTGACCTCGATGGTGAGATCCTGGAGCCGGCGCGGTACGTGCACGCCCCAGGTCCGGTCACGGAAGTGACGTTTGATCTCACCGGTGATGGTCACCGCCGCATAGGCGGTGAAGGAGCCGCGCTCCGGATCGTAGCGGTCGACCGCCTTCACCAGGCCGAGTCGAGCCACCTGTTCGAGATCCTCCAACGGCTCGCCACGACCCCGGTACCTGCGGGCCAGCCGACCGGCGAATGGCAGCGCGAGCTGAACCAGTTCCTCCCGGAGATCTCGACGCCGGCTTTCCGGCTGACCGGCGAACCGGGCAGCGTATGACAGGGCGGCACCGTCCAGGTCTTCCAGTGCGTGTTCTGATCGAGTCGCAGTACGTTTCGGTCCGGACATTCCGCCCCTCCCGGGTAATCCGGCTTCGAGCTACGCGTTCCGGTATCCAGGGCGCGGGCCGCCGGTCAGGTCCCCCCTTGCCGGGCCGCCACTCCCTACGCCGGACCTTACTGCCAGTGACGACACAACCCAATCCATAGGCGCTAAATGCCGCGAAATTTCCACGGGTGCGCGGTCAGCGGACCCACGACCGGTCAACCCGTGACCGGGTCCGCGTAACGCAGGACCGCGCCGACGCCGCCGTCCAGTTCGGCCTCCTGGCCGACCAGCACCAGATCCGCGTCGGTCGCGGCCAACGCCCGCAGCAGTGCCGCGTCGGCGCGCACCTCACGCGGTTCGGCGACCGACATGGCCGTCAACTGGGTGGGGTCCAGCGCGATCTGGGTCGGTTCCGGCCCGATCCACACCCGCTGCGTGGAGGACGGATCGTCGACCAGCAGCATCGTCTCGACCTGGGCCCGTTGCAGGGCACCGATGACCGCCGGCAGTCCGTCGCCACGACCGTGCTGAGAGCCGTACCGGTCCAGCGCCTGATCGGTGTGCCTGGCCGCCACCTCGGCTATCGCCCGGATGGTCGACTCGGTCAACGGCTCCGGGTCGGCCCCCACCGCCCGGGATCCGACATCCGCCTGCACGGTACGTGACTGCCAGTGCTGCGGCAGCCGACCGATGAGCAACTGCCGTGCCTGCGGGTCACCGGCCACGACCAGTATCTCCGCGCCCACCTGCTCAGCGAGCGCCGCGGTGGCGGCGGCGCTCTCTCCGGCGTTGCGATGCCAGGTCGTCTCGGCCGCGCGCTGGAACCGCGCCTGGGACCAGGCACCCGGCTTGACCTTGCGGATCGGCTGTGTCGCCGAACCGTCGACGCCCAGCTGCCGGGGCAGACCACCGGCACTGACCGCGTCGATCTCGGCACCGGTCCGGCTGACCAGCACCCGAATCCAGCTGATCTCCTCGCCGCGGTGGGCGACCAGTGGCATGGCGTGCGGAAGCGGTCCCACCGCCGCGAGGTCCCGCTGGGGCGGCGCGGGAAGGTAGTCGTGCAGGACCACCTCGCCGTTGGCGGCGCTCAGCGCCAGGCCGTACTCACCGGAGCGGGGCACGTGCCGCAGCACGGACGAGCCCAGGGCGGTGATCGTCGCCGGATCGGCACCCCGGTCGCCGAGCTGGGCGGCAAGGGCCCGCCAGCGCAACTCGAGTGCCTCCGCCGCGTCCTCGGTGTCATGTGAGGCGTCGAGATAGACCGACGCCCACGGTCCGGGCCGGGCGTACAGCGGCCGCAGAAATGATAGATCCATGCCAGTACCCCCTCCTCTCCACGCCGACATACCCGGCTTGCCTCCCAAATCACCGCAGATCAAGCCCACAATCGCCCCATGAGCCCCATTCATTCATGGCATTCACGCTGATCCATAGATACAATGCGTGAACAAGCGCAAACATTCGGTGGTGATAGATGGATCCCGAGCTCTTCCCGGAGCGCGCCGCACACCGACCCGGACCGATCATCACCGGACATGTGGTACGTCTGGTAGCCGGCTACTCACGGCCGATCAAAGTCGGCCAACCGGTACTGATCGGTGTCCTCGCCGCCGCCGGGGTGATCCGGACGCTGAGCGCCGCCCTGTCCTCCGTACGGTTGGCCGGCAGCGGCTCCTCCGCCGCCCGGCGCAAGTGGAAGGACCTTCGTACCGGGCCCGAGTACCTGGTCACCCCGCTGCACATCCGGGACACCAGTGGCGTGTTGTGCGAGATGGAGATCCACGGGCACGTGCCGCAGAGCGCCCTCGACCCCGCCGACCACGTTCAGGTCACGGTCCGCCGGCAGAAGGACCCGGAGCTGCCGCCACGGGTCGAACGGATCGTCAACCTGACCACCGGCCAGTTCCTCACCCCGCGTACCCCGACCCTGCGGTCGCATCTCGGTCCCGCGCTGCTGTTCCAGGCGGTCCTCGGAGTGCTCGCCCTCCTCGCGCTCGTCGCAGTTGTGATCATGTTGCGCTGAACCTGCCGGTACCACTGGGTGATCCACCTCATGGCCACCTCCACCTGATGGATGACCTGATCGCGGGGAGTACTGCGTGAGACGGAGTCGATCCACCACCGCCGGGCCGAGGTCGGCAAGCTGCGGATACGGGATCATGGAGCGATGACGCACCTGCCGTGCCGACAGGCCGGGTCGTGACCCATCTGCTGATCTCCGTCGCCTTCGCGCTGGCCTCCTCCGGCGCCTACGCCCTCGGCGCGGTCGTCCAGGAGCGACTCGCCGTACGTCTCGGCGCGAGTACCCCCTGGCGCGTGATGCTCCACGCGCTGCTCCGGGCCCGCCGCTGGTGGCTCTCCGTCGCGCTCAACGCCCTTGGTGCCCTGCTGCACGTCGCCGCGCTGGCCTACGGACCGTTGTCGGTGGTACAGCCACTCGGTGCACTCACCCTCGTGCTGGCGCTGCCGATCGGGGCCGCGTTCACCGCCCGACGCGTCGCCAACCGCCAGTGGCTCGGTGCCGCACTGACCATCGTCGGGTTGCTCCTGTTGCTGATGCTGACCGTCCCGGGAAGCGGCGACGGGATGGACCCAGCCGACACCACCACGCTGATCATCGCCAGTGCCCTCGTGCTGACCGCCATGATCGCCGGGACGGCCATGGTGCGACGAACGGTGCCTCGTAGCCTGATGTACGCCATCGGTGCCGGGGTGGCGTTCGCGGTCGCCTCGGCCCTGACCCACGCCGTCACCCGGCAGTACGAAGCCACCGGAGCCGCCACCCTGCTCAGCCCGACGGTGCCCGCCATCGCGGCGATGGCCATCGCTGGTGTGCTGTTGTCCCAACTCGCCTACCGGGGCAGTGGTCTCGGCGCCCCGCTGGCCACGGTCACCCTGGCCAACCCCGTCGCCTCGGCCGTGATCGGCGTGGTGTTGTTCGGCGAACGTTTCAGCGACGGACCGCTCGCGATGGTCTTGCTGGTGGTCGCCGCCAGCGCCGCCAGCGCCGGCATCGTGCTGCTGTCGCCACCGGCGGCCGCGCCCCGGGGCGGCACCGCTGTGGAGCCGAAGGTGAGCCAGCCCCGCACACCGGCGTTGTGTCGGCGCTGAACGCGACCGCGCCACCCCGCCGCTGACCGGACCGACCGGGTACCGCCAGCGGCCGTGTCTTCGGTCACCTCCGGCCGGTTCCGGGATGCGAATCCGCGCTCCATGCCGTTTGCTTGACTGCGAGACCCGTCGCGCACCGCTGCGCGGCGCCTCTCCCCGATACCCCGGCCGTCGGCCACCACCTCCTCCGCACCACCAGGCCGTCGGCCTGCACTGCCATCACGCGCAGCAACCGCACCATGCCCTGCCGGCGTCGGCGCCGGCACACCCGCACACGTTCCAATGGATGGAGAAGATTGCGATGACCCTGCGGGTCGGCGATCAGTTCGCCAACGCACTGGTCACCCAGGACGGTCTGTGCCGTCCGGTCCCGACTGCACGACCGCACCCGCCCCGGCCCGCGGCCGGTGACGCCGCTGCCGATGGCCGACGCCGGATCCTGATGCTGTCCTGGGAGTACCCGCCGGTGCTGGTGGGAGGACTGGGCCGGCACGTGCACGCCCTCTCCGTCGCCCTGGCCAACGCCGGCCACGAGGTCACCGTCGTCAC